>NZ_JAUQTZ010000170.1:0-12174 GCF_059803845.1 Rhizobium sp. UFLA01-1127
AAGGCCGCCGCAAGTCGCCGCGATCAGCGGCTTAGTTCAATCCCAAACCGATTCCGATAAGCAATGATCCGCTCTAGGACATTGCCGCAGTTCCGTTTGCGGCGGAGATACTCCAATCAGTTCGAACGAAAAACCCCGGCCTGAAAGCCGGGGTTTGTTTTCAGGTGCCCTACTCCGCCGCCACTGCCGGCGGCAGGCGGATCGCATCCTGCTCCTCGCCGGCCTGCTCCTTGGCCGGCGGCTGCTCCGATTTCCTCTTCGGTTCGCGGCCGAAGAACAGGGCATAGCCGGCTGGCAGCACGAAGATCGTCAGCACGGTCGCGACCAGAATGCCGCCCATCATGGCGTAGGCGAGTGGCCCCCAGAAGACGCCGCGCGAGATCGGGATCAGGGCGAGCACGGCCGTCAGTGCCGTCAGCATGATCGGACGGAAACGCCGCACGGCCGAACCGATGATCGCCTCCTTACGGTCCATCCCCGCCGCGATATCCTGGTCGATCTGATCGACGAGAATGATCGAGTTGCGGATGATGATACCGAGCAGCGCGATGACACCGAGGATCGCAACGAAGCCGAAGGGCGCACCGCTGATCAGGAGGGCACCGGCCGCGCCGATGATGCCGAGCGGGCCGGTGGCCAGCACCAGCATCGCCTTGCCGAAATGCTGCAGCTGCGCCATCAGGAGCACGACGATAATGACGAGCATGATCGGCGCCTTGGCAGCGATCGAGGCCTGGCTTTCGGCGCTGTCTTCGGCACCGCCCTGGATTTCGATCTTGTAGCCGGCCGGCAGGCTGTTCCTCAGATCAGCCATGTCGTTGTAGAGCTTGGCCGTCACGTCGTTCGACTGCACATTGTCGGGCAAGGTTGCCCGCACTGAGATGGTCGGCAGACGGTCACGGCGCCATTCGATGCTCTGCTCCATGACGGGCACGATCTTGGCGACCTGCGACAGCGGCACGAACCCACCGGAGTCTGTGGGAATATAGACCGAGTTCACGGAGGTCAGCAGGTGGCGGCTTGCCTCCGGCTCGCGGGCAACGATCCCGACGGTTTCCTCACCCTCGCGATAATTGTCGAGCGTGAAGCCGGACATCGAGGCCTGCAGCATCTGGCGGATGCGCTGCGAGGTGACGCCGAGAGCCCGGGCACGGTCCTGATCGATCACCAGCTTCATAGCCGGCACCGGTTCGAGCCAGTCGTCATGGATGGCGCCGAGCAACGGATTTTGGGTAAAGCGCTGCTTCACCTCGTCGGCAATACGGCGAACCTCCTGCCGGTCGGGACCCATGACGCGCAGCTGTACGGGCCAGCCGGTGGGCGGACCGAGGAACAGGCGGTCGACCTTGCCGCGGACGGATGGGAAGTCCGAAGCCAATATACCGCGCATCTTGGCGATCAGACGCTCGCGGGCCGGCTCATCCTTGGCCATGACCAGCATCTGGGCATAGTTCGGGTTGGTGAGCTGCTGATCGAGCGGCAG
The DNA here is from genome assembly GCF_059803845.1 of Rhizobium sp. UFLA01-1127. NCBI lineage: Bacteria > Pseudomonadati > Pseudomonadota > Alphaproteobacteria > Hyphomicrobiales > Rhizobiaceae > Rhizobium > Rhizobium sp. UFLA01-1127. The sequence continues at coordinate 1,484 of NZ_JAUQTZ010000170.1, forward strand.
GAAGAAGCGCGGCGCGCCCTGGCCGACATAGGTCGCGATGAAGCGCTTGTCCGGATCGTCGGCCATGCGGGCTTCCAAGGCCTGGGCCTGGCGCTCGACTTCCTTGATGCTGGTGCCCTCAGGCAGCCATAGATCGACGAGGATTTCCGGACGCGACGACTGCGGGAAGAAGTTCTGCGGAATGAACTGGAACGACCACAGACTGCCGACGAAGGCGGCGAGCGTCAGAAGCAGCACGATCACGCGGTGACGCACGGCCCAGGTAACGGAGGTCCGCAGGCGGCGATAAAAGCGCGTGTCGAACACGTCATGATGCTCGCCGGCATGGTGCCGCTGCTTGAGGATCATATAGCCGAGCCATGGCGTGAAGTAGACGGCCACGAACCAGGAGACCACGAGCGCGATTCCGACGACGTAGAACAAGGTACGGACGTATTCGCCGGCCGTCGATGCCGCAAAGCCCACCGGAATGAAGCCGGCCGTGGTGATCAGCGTGCCCGTCAGCATCGGGAAGGCGGTCGAGGAATAGGCGAAGCTCGCGGCATCGAGTTTCACCAGCCCCTCTTCCAGCTTGCGCTCCATGAGCTCGACCACGATCATGGCGTCGTCGACCAGCAGGCCGAGCGCGATGATGAGCGCGCCGAGCGAGATGCGCTGCAGGTCGATGCCGAATTCGTACATGATGGCGAAGGTCGCCGCCAGCACCAGCGGAATGGCGATGGCGATCACCAGGCCGGAGCGCCAGCCGATCGACAGGAACGAGACGATCAGCACGATGATGAGAGCTTCGCCGAGCGCATGCATGAACTCGCTGATCGCGTCGGTCACGACATCAGGCTGGTTTGAAATCTGATCGACCTGAACGCCAACCGGCAGGGAAGCCTCGAAGCGCTTGTAGGTTTCTTCCACCGACTTGCCGACATCGGTCACCTTGAAACCATTGGCCATGACGACGCCGAGCTGCACGCTCGGATGGCCGTTATAAAGGAACTTGGCGGTATAGGGGTCCTGCAACCCGGCGGTGACTGTGGCGATGTCGCCAAGGCGCGTCACCTGGCCGCCGGCTTTGAGCCGCAGATTCTTGATATCTTCAACCTTGTTGACATCGCCCCCGACCGAAATGCGCACCGAGCGCGTGCTGGTGTCGACCGTGCCAGCCGGATCGACATTGTTCTGGCCGACGATGGCGTTCTTCAGGTCGTTGAGCGTCAGCCCGCGCTCGGCCAGAACCTTGGAGGAGACATCGATATAGATCTGCTCCGCCTGGTCGCCGATAATGGTCGCCTTCTCGACGCCGGGCGTCGAAAGCAGCATGTCGCGCGCCTGGATGGCGAACTTCTTCAGTTCCGGATAGCTGTAGCCGTCGCCGCTGATCGAATGCAGCGTAATGAAGGTATCGCCGAATTCATCGTTGAAATAAGGACCGAGCAGGCCGGACGGCAGCTCGTTGCCGATATCGCCGACTTTCTTGCGGATCTGGTAGAAGGCGTCCTTCACCTCGGCAGTGTTGGTGTTGCCCTTGATCTGGACGGTTGTGATGGCGAAGCCGGCACGGGTATAGGATTTGACCCAATCGAGATGCGGCGTCTCCTGAAGCTTGCGCTCGATCTTGTTGACCACCTGGTCTTCCATGTCCTGCAGGGAGGCGCCTGGCCACACGGTCTGCACGACCATGACGCGGAAGGTGAAATCCGGGTCTTCCTTCTGGCCCATATGGGTAAGACCGAGCGCGCCGGCGATGATGATGAGCCCGAACAGGAAACGCGCAATGCTGGGATGGGCGATCGCCCAACGCGACAGATTGAACCGTTTCCTCTCGCCGGAAGTGCTGTTGATGGACATGATGTCGTCCCCTCGATCCGGGTCAGCGTACGATATCCGCCGAAGCGGCTTTGGTTTCAGCGGAGGCCTGCTGGGCTGATGCAGCCGGAAGCTTGACCTTCATGTTCTCGGTCATGAACTGCGTGCCGGCGGCAACGACGACATCGCCGGCCTTAAGACCATCGGCGACCCTGATTCCGTCATCGGCGAAATCGGCAACCTTGATGGCGCGGGAATGAACTGTGCCGGCGCTGCGATCGACGAGCCAGACGATCTTCTGTCCGTCCTTCTGCGCCAGCGCGCTCAACGGGATGGAAACATAGGGTTGGGTGTTGCCGGCAAGCGCCTCGATCGTCGCGGTCATGCCGAGCAGCACGCGCGGATCGTTCGGCAGGCTCACGCGCACCGCAAAGGTGCGCGACTGATCGGCGCTGCCGGAGACTTCGCGCACCTTGCCGTCGAGCACCAGCGCCGAGTCGGACCAGAAGCGCGCCTTGACATCCTTGCCGACCTTGAATTGGGCGATGTCCATTTCCGGCACGGCAACCTGCACTTCCTTTTCGCCATCGACGGCAACGGTGATGACAGGCGTGCCGGAACTGACCACTTGGCCGACATCGGCGTTGATGGTCGTGACGATACCGTTCATATCCGACGTCAGCTCGGCATAGGCAACCTGGTTCTTGGCTTCGGTCAGCGCCGAGGCCGCAGAATCCCGCGTCGAAACGGCTTGCTCATAAGAAAGTTCGGCCTGTTCGAGCTGCGACTTGGAGGTGACGTTCTTGGCGAACAGCGTCTGCGCGCGATTGCGGGCAAGCTCCGTCGTCTGCACCTGCTTTTCCGCCGAATCCAGATCGGCCTGCGAACGGCGCACCGCAAGGACATAATCGGTCGGGTCCATGCGGGCGAGCACGTCGCCGGGCTTCACCCTCTGGCCGATATCCACCTTGCGCTCGACGATCTTGCCATTGACCCGGAAGCCGAGATTCATTTCCGTCCGCGCGCGCACGGCGCCGGAATAATCGAGCTTGCGCGTCGTATCCGCCTGGGCAATCTCGACCACCTTCACCGGCCGGATCACCTCCGCCGCCTCTTCCTTTTTCTCGTTGCAGCCCGAAAGCCCAAGCCCCAAGGCGGCAAAGAAAGCCACGCCGGCGATGGCCCGTAGGGTGTTGGTCGTCAGCGAAACCATGTCGCTCTCCTAAAATCGAACAATGAGTGGAAACACGCCGGGCGTCCGGAGCGCATTGCTATTTCTTCAAGGCTCTGATGGCGAACTCGATAAGATCTTCGGGCTCGGCCCGATTTGTCTTGGCGAGGCACTGGGCCACCATCTGCGGATGACAGAGATTGATGGTCGCCGCGCCGAAGCATTTGGACGCGACATAGGGGTCCTGCGCGTAGAACTCACCGGCGGCAATGCCCTCGGCAATGATCTCGGCGATCAGATCGTGGATACGATCGATGTGTTTTTCGATGACGTGCCAATCACGCTCTATGGCGACGACGACCATCTCGTGGACCTTCTGCTCGTCCAGCATGGCCTCCATCGTCATTTTGTATTGGGCCATGATATAGGCCCGCAGCCGGTCGGCGGCGCTGATGGGCTGATTGCGGATGGAGAGGGCCATCTGATAGCTCTGCCCGAGCATGCGCCCGCAAATGGCCTGATGGATTTCCGTCTTGGAACCGAAGAAACGATAGATATTCGCCGTCGACATGCCGAGATCCCGCGCGATATCGGCGACGTTCGTCTTGCTGTAGCCATAGTGGCGAAACAGCTTTTCGGCGGAATCGAGAATGCGCGTTATGTTTTCCTGACGGGCGGGATCGACGCTGACATCGGAAAGATCGAGCATGAGCAGGCCTAATGGTTTACGAGTGACGATTTTCAATTTTCGTCACTCGTAAACCATTAGAGCGCCGATGTCAAGAAAACCGCCTGCAACTGCAGGCGGTTTTCAGATGCTATTGAATAAACTGAGATTGCGCCGAACAACTTGAAACAAGAGTTAAATCATCGACAACGTTCCTCGCGGAACGCAGCGAAAGTATCCGGCATTTTGTCGCAGCAGCGAAAGTTGCCTGCTCAGACGCCGACGAGCGCCGGACGAAAACGGCGAAGGCTGAAAAAGCCGACGAACACGATCACCAGCAGCAACACCGCTTGCGCGACCAATATCGGCGGCTCGTTGCCATTCGGCGCCAGCGCATTGAGCACCGGTATCTTCTGGAACGACTGAACGATCAATACGAGACAGTTGAAGAAGAGCAGCACCAGGGCGCCGATCACGAAGACGGGACGCCAGATGCCGGCAAGATGAAACCCGTAGCGCGCCAGCGCCGTCGGGATGAAGATGAGAAGACAGACAGTGCCGACGATGATCGCAGGCGTGACGCCGTGAAACGGGAACAGAAATCCCGTTAGACTGGTGAGAACGGTGGTCAGCATATAGACGAGCGTCGATCGATTATGACGGTTGCCCGTGAGAAATCCCTGGGCGACGACGACGCCACTGATGATGGCAATCAAGCTTATGACGACATGAATTAAGAGAATTCCAGACATTCGCCCCTCCTCTTATGCACTGCATTTCAGTGAAAATGACAGCGCAAAGCCGCAAGTGTGCAACCATACACCAAACGCGCCGCGCCAACCAGCGCGACGCGGGATCTGAAATTGCCGCTTACGCGGCGTGAACTTCCAGAGAGATCGGTACGGAAGCAAGCGCCTTAGACACAGGGCAACCCGCCTTGGCCTTGTTGGCGAGTTCGGTGAAAGTTGCCTCGTCGGCGCCGGGAACCTTGCCCGTCAGCGTCAGATGGATCGCGGTGATGGCAAATCCGCCTTCGACGCTTTCAAGCGTAACCTTGGCCGTTGTCTCCATGCTTTCGGCGGTAAAGCCTGCTTCATTCAGGATCAGCGACAGCGCCATCGTGAAGCAACCCGCATGGGCTGCGCCGATCAGCTCCTCCGGATTGGTGCCGGGAACGCCCTCGAAGCGGCTGGCGAAACCGTAAGGATAATGATTGAGCGCGCCGCTCTGTGTCGAGATCTGACCCTTGCCGTCCTTCAAACCGCCGGACCATTGAGCCGAACCTGTACGATTGATCTGCATGTCGTCCTCCTTGTTGTTGAATGAAATATGGGAGCAGAATCGCCGCCTCCCCGGGATTACCGATCGCAAGCGGTATTGGCGCCACCCGCGCGGGCATCGTAGTCCTTCTATACGTCGAAGACGACGCCGCCATAACAGATGCAGCGTCGATCCTGAAAAGCACTGCGCCGCGGATTGCTCGCGAATAGAACTCTAAATCATCATACAAGCATATTGCCAATGTATGATGATTGCCGTATCATTACATCCATGCAGTCGCGAAACGCGGCTAGGCATCGCCCGCAGGGAAGACCCGCCCGTCTCTCGTCGAGAGGTATTCGGGAAAGCATGCGAAACGGTGTGGAGGAGATAGGGTGGAATCGCTCGAAAGACAGGGGCACGACTTATCGGCTCAGCCCGCGCGCCGTCCGCGCGTGCGCAGAAACGTGACAGCCGCGATCGCCGAAGACATCTGCGCCGAACGCTATGCCTCCGGCTCGACCCTGCCGCGCGAAAACGATCTCTGCGAAATTTATGGCGTCAGCCGCACGGTTATCCGCGAATCCCTCAAAGTGCTGGAATCGAAAGGGCTGGTGCGCGGCAAGCCGCGTATCGGCACCAGCGTCTGCGACAAGGACGATTGGAACATTCTCGATCAGGATGTGCTCGAATGGATGGGTCCCCATATCGCCGATTTCGACATTCTCGGCTCCATTCTTGAGGCCCGCCGCACCATAGAACCTGCTGCCGCAGAATATGCGGCGGAGCGCGCCACGGCGCGCGAGATTGCCGATCTGGAGAACGCATGGCAGCAGATGCGCGACAGCGGCGATGACCCGGAGAGCTTTACCGAGGCCGACGTGACCTTCCACAAGGTGCTGCTCGGCGCCAGCCACAATCAGGTGTTCCAGCGCCTGTCCAGCGCCATGCATGCCGGCCTCAAATATGCGCTGCACGCCTCCAACGTCGCAGCCGATAGCCGCGACGAGGCGATCGCCGTTCACGGCGAACTTGTCGAGGCGCTGCGCCTGCGCGACCGCGATGCCGCCCGCGCCTGCGCCCATCGCATGCTCGATCTTGCCGCCCGCGATCTCGCCGTCGAACGACGGCCGGACAAAAGCCGGAAAACGAATCCCGAAACCCGGAGATCTGCGGCTTCGCCGCTGACATAACTCAAAGCCAAACGGAATCATTCCCATGAAAATCACCAAGCTGACGACCTATATCGTTCCCCCGCGCTGGCTGTTCCTGAAGATCGAGACCGACGAAGGCATCGTCGGCTGGGGCGAGCCCGTGGTCGAGGGTCGCGCGCTCACGGTGCAGGCCGCCGTGCACGAACTGGAAGATTATCTGATCGGCAAGGATCCGTTCTTGATCGAAGATCACTGGAACGTCATGTACCGCGCCGGCTTCTATCGCGGCGGCGCCGTCCACATGTCGGCGCTTGCCGGCATCGACCAGGCGCTCTGGGACATCAAGGGCAAGGCACTCGGCCAGCCGATCCATTCGCTGCTAGGCGGCCAGGTGCGCGACAAGATCAAGGTTTACTCCTGGATCGGCGGCGATCGTCCGTCCGACGTCGCCAACAATGCCAAGGAGGTCGTTGCCCGCGGCTTCAAGGCCATCAAGCTCAACGGCTGCGAGGAAATGCAGATCGTTGACACCTATGACAAGGTGGAGAAGGCCGTCGAGACCATCGCCACCATCCGCGAGGCGATCGGCCCCTATATTGGCATCGGCGTCGATTTCCACGGCCGCGTCCACCGGCCGATGGCCAAGGTGCTCGCAAAGGAGCTGGAGCCCTATAAGCTGCTCTTCATCGAAGAGCCGGTCCTGTCGGAAAACCGCGAGGCTCTGAAGGAAATCGCCAACCATTGTTCGACGCCGATTGCGCTTGGCGAACGGCTCTATTCGCGCTGGGATTTCAAGTCGGTGCTGTCGGACGGCTATGTTGACATTCTCCAGCCCGATCTCTCCCATGCCGGCGGCATCACCGAATGCCGCAAGATCGCGGCCATGGCCGAAGCCTATGACGTGGCGCTGGCGCCGCATTGCCCGCTTGGGCCTATCGCACTTGCCGCCTGCCTGCAGGTCGATGCTGTCAGCTACAATGCCTTCATTCAGGAGCAGAGCCTCGGCATCCACTACAACAAGGGCAACGACATTCTCGACTACATTTCCAACAAGGAAGTGTTCCACTATGCCGACGGTTTCGTCTCGATCCCGCAGGGTCCGGGCCTCGGCATCGAAGTCGACGAAGCCTATGTCATCGAACGCGCCAAGGAAGGCCACCGCTGGCGCAACCCCGTATGGCGCCACGAGGACGGTAGCGTCGCCGAGTGGTAGGATCATGGCGCTCTCCTGACGGACGAGGGGCCTGACATCCAAAAGTGATTGAAGGCCCGGTTGCAGCAGATATGCGCTACCGGGCCTTTTCTTTGACCAGTGCTCTTCTTAGTCCGGCACCTTTCCCCTTTGCCGCTCGGCGGCGAAGATGGCTGCGAAATCGGCCTCCCTTCATCAACTCGGCCTCGCCACCCCTCAGCGGTGCGGCGAAGCTCCCGATGTAGTGCCTTGGGCCGGTTTCCCATTCCTAAAAAAAAGTTGCGCCTGCAGTATCGGCGCAGATACTGCAGGCGCGTCATGCGTCTCAACAAGCCCCCAGGGAGACGCATTACCGGAGCATGATCACCAAAGGCGTGGAGTGCCCTTTAGCGCAGACCATGCTCAAGCAGGCAATTTCAAACTACTCCCGCTCGCCGGTGAAGTTCAGCAGCAGCTGGAAGATGTTGACGAAGTTCAGGTAGAGCGACAGGGCACCGAAGACGGCGAGCTTCTGCTGCGATTCCTGATCGTAGTTTTCGGCATACTGCTCCTTGATGTTCTGGGTATCCCAGGCGGTCAGGCCGACGAAGACGACGATACCGATGACCGAGATGGCGAACTGCAGGGCGCTCGAACCCAGGAAGATATTGACGATGCTGGCGATGATCACGCCGAACAGGCCCATCATCAGGAACGAGCCGATGTTGGAAAGATCGCGCTTCGTCGTATAGCCGTAGAGGCTGGTCGCGCCGAACATGGTCGCGGCGATGAAGAAGGTGCGCGCGATGCTCGTGCCGGTGAAAACCAGGAAGACTGAAGCCAGCGACAGGCCCATGACCGCACAGAAGGCCCAGAACATCATCTGCGCCGTGCTGGCCGACATCGACTGGATGCGGAACGAGAAGAAGAATACGAAGGCAAGCGGCGCCAGCATGACCACCCACTTCAGCGGGCTCTGGAAGATCGGCACGTAAAGTGCCGGCGTCGTGCCGACGATCAGCGCGACGATACCCGTCACGACAAGGCCGACGCCCATATAGTTGTAGACGCGCAGCATGTGGCGGCGCAGCCCTTCGTCGAAGAGCGCCTGCGAGCCTGCGCCGGCTCCGTAGCCGTATCGCGGATTGGTCGGGTTCATGGTCGTTCTCCTTTAACTCGAATTAGTACAGGCTGCGGGCGAGCTTTTCGGCATCGCCGTCGAGTTGACCCGCCTGGCCGTTACCGATCAGTGCATAGGCGACTTCGCCGATCTGCCAGTAGGCAGCCTGGACATCGTCACGCTTGATGTGACTGACATCCTTGACGGCGAACGTGCCCGGACGGACGGCGAATAGTGACAAATGCCCATCCTTGCCGGCATCGACCATCATTTCGACACTCGGACCGAATTCGGACGGATAGATCTGCGCATCGGTGACGCGCCAATCGCTCGGCAGCTGCGGCAAGATGATTGCCGTAGACGCGCGGATTTGATCCGGATTGTAATTCGCAGACGCCGATTGCGGCTTGATCTCCTCGCGCACGGCCGTCGTCCGATAGGCGCGCACTGCGTCGTCGATAAAAGCCGGCGGCCGTGTGGACGCACTGACCTCGCTCGCCGTAAAGGCGCCGAAAGATGTATGAGCCACCCATCCCGACCCTACCAGCACGGCAATGGCGGCAACGCGCTGGAAAGAGCCGAGCATGCGCCCATAGACCAGCCCGCGCTCCAGCCGCCGCGCGGCCTCCCGCGTTTCTGCCCGAACCACATGAGCTTCTCCGGCCAGCGCCATGCGCAACTCGCCGCGAATGCTCATGTCGGCCATCACCTTGGCCGCAATCTCGGGATGCTCGGAGAGATAGGATTCCACCTCGACGCGGCGCGCAAGGGTGAGCTCGCCATCGACATAGGCATCGAGATCGGCATCGATAATCGGATCAACGATTTTCATTGCCGCCTCCGTCGATAAGCCGCAGATGTGAAACCCTGGAGGTGACCTCCTCGAAATTGCGCAGGCTTGTCCGCGCCCGCGCAATGCGGGACATCAGAGTACCGACAGGAATGCCGAGCGCAGCCGCCGCCTCCTGATAGGAGAGATCTTCGATCGCCACGAGATGAAGCGCCTCGCGCTGCTCTTCGGGCAAACTGAAGAATGCTTCGCGAACCTGGGTCAAACGCACCGTATGGTCCTGCGATGCCGGCAATGCCGTCTCGAGCTCGGCCGCCGCCTCTTCATGGCGACGGTTCAGCGACTTCTTCTGGCGCAGCCGGTCGATATGCACATTGTGCAGGATCGACAACAGCCAGGTGCGCAGATTGCCGTCGCGCCTGAAAGATGCCTTGCGCTCAAAGGCCTTGACCAGCGCGTCATGCACCAGATCCTCGGCCTCGTCCGCGTTGCGCACGAGCGAGCGGGCGTATCGTCTCAGCGAACCGAGCTGCCCCAAAACATCGAATGTGCGTCCTTTGCGTTCCATACACCTATATACGGAAGCACGCCGGATTCTATTCCATCGCCCCGCGAATATTTTTGCCGATTTTTTACATCAGCAGGAATCCTTGGGCTGCGGCAGCGGCGGCAGGTCCGTTTCGCCGAGCGATTCCCGCAGATTGATCTTGATCGTGTCGGCGATTATTTCACGCCGGCGCTCGCCGTCACCAGAACCGGGTCGGCGCGATAATCCTTAGGAAAGAGATGCTGCAAGTTCTTGATCTTCGGCAGATCGTTGATGACGATATACGGATAGCTCGGATGCGTCGTCAGGAAATCCTGATGATAATCCTCGGCGGCATAAAATTGCCGCGCAGGTTCGATTTTGGTGACAACAGCCGCATCGAAGACCTCGGCATGGTTGAGCTGGTCGATATAGGCGCGGGCAATATCGGCCTGCGACTGGCTGGTCGGGAAGATGGCCGAACGATATTGCGTGCCGGTATCCGGCCCCTGATAGTTCAGTTCCGTCGGATCGTGCGCGACCGAGAAATAGATCTGCAGCAAGTGCCCATAGCTGATCTTGTGCGGATCGAAGACGATACGAACGGATTCGGCGTGGCCTGTCTCGCCCGAGCTTACCATTTCATAGTGAGCGGCATCCTTGCTGCCGCCCGTATAGCCGGACGTGGCGCTGATGACGCCGTTGACGTGCTGAAAGACGCCCTGGACGCCCCAGAAACAGCCGCCGGCAAGCACCGCCGTTTCCGTGCTGGGGGCAACGGCCTTTTCGTCCATGTTCGGCGGCGGAATGATGCGCGCGTCCTCGGCCGATGCGCGACCGGCAAATTGCAGCGCAACAGCGCCGAGCAGCACGGCGGCTGCAGTGAGGCCGGCAAAACGCGCGACCCGCGCTGAACCGATGCGGATCATATCTGTCGATAAAGTCTTCATGACACTCTCCAATGAAAGAACACAAGGGGTAGAACACCTTCAACCGGTGGCCTTTCCCTGGGTTCGGATGTGGTTTGACCGG
>NZ_JAUQTZ010000171.1:0-12151 GCF_059803845.1 Rhizobium sp. UFLA01-1127
GAGTACGGCGATACGCTTGATGCCGCCCCTGGCGAGCTCCTCCACCGTCTTGTCGGTGTAGGGCTGCAGCCATTCCTCCGGACCGAAGCGGGACTGGAAGGTGACCATGAATTGGTCCTCGGATAGGCCAAGCTTCTCGCGCAGCAGGCGGCCGGTCGTCTGACAGAAACAGTAGTAGGGGTCGCCCAGCCTGAAATAGGACATCGGGATGCCGTGGAAGGACGCGATGACCTTTTCGGGCTGCCAGTCCAGCGTCGAGAGGTGCCGGGTCACGGAATTGGCAAGCGCTTCGATATAGGTTTCGTCGTCGTGATACTGCGGCACGGTACGGATTGCTGGCTGCCAGCGCATCTTCTGGAGCTTCTCGAATGCCTTGTCGTTGACGGTTGCCGTCGTTGCCGCCGCATATTGCGGATAAAGCGGAAAGAGCACGATGCGCTCGCAGCCTTCGTCCTTCAATGCCTGGATACGGTCGGCAATCGAGGGGTGGCCGTAGCGCATGGCCCAGTCCACCCGGATATTGGGCAGGTCGCGCAGCCGCTCGGCCATCATGTCGGCCTGGTTGCGCGTATAGGTGCGCAGGTAGCTCTCGTTCTTTTCCTTGTTCCAGATGGTTTCATAGGCCTTGCCGACCTTTTGCGGACGGGTGTTGAGCACGATGCCGAAGAGGATCGGATACCATTTCCACCGCGACCACTCGATGACGCGGCGATCGGAGAGGAATTCCCGCAAGTAGCGGCGCATCGAGGAATAGTCGGTGCCGTCGGGCGTTCCCAGGTTGATGAGCAGCACGCCAACCTTGCCGTATTTCACGCTCGGATGGTCGGACGGAAACGCGGTCTGGTTTGCTGTCATGGAATGAATTCCTCTCAAGATACGAAGCACTTCACATACTGCATAATTCCTTGGATCGGGATCGATTTAAGGAATTATGCAGCAGCTTTAAAGTGCTGCGGCGACTTTTGCGCGTCATAATATGATGCGGCGTTTTAGGAACAAAAGCCGGCCCGGGAAAGCCCGGACCGGCTTTGACATACGAGACAAATCGTCCTTACTTGGCCGGAATCCTCAGCTTTTCGCCGATGGTCAGGTGATGCGGCTTGATGTTGCGGTTGGCGGCCACGAGTTTGCGCCATTGCCTGGCGCTGCCATAATAGGTCTTGGCCAGATCCCAGAGCGTGTCGCCGGCGACGACAACATGGGTCGTCGGTGTTTTCGGCGGCTCGTTTGTCTTTGCCTGCGGAGCGGCTGCTGCCGGAGCCGTGGTTGTCGGCGCGGACGCGGCCGGGCTTTCTGCCGCTGGGGCCGATGTCGCCGGCGCCGGCTTTGCCGATTCCGAATTTGCCGGAGCGGACGGTGTTGGCGTCGGCGTCGGGTTTGCCGGTGTGGCCGCGCTAGGCGCAGTCACCGCAGGAGGCGAAGAGGCAGGCGCCTTCACTGCGGGCGAGGCAGGGGTGCCTTCGGCTGCGGCGGGTGCCGGTTTTTGCTCCGGCGCAGCCTGGGGCTTGGTATCGGCGGGTTTTGCCGGTTCCGGCTGCGCGGCAGTCTGGGCGGGGGCAGTCTGGGCAGGGGCAGCCTGAGCTACGGGCGCGACTTGGGTCACGCGGCCGTCCGTATAGGGCTTGTAGGGGTTGTGCGCGGCAAGATAGTCGGCGACCACCGATTCCAGATTTGGGCCGAAATCATAGGCATTCTTGGCATTCTTCGCGAAAACCGTGTAGCCGTCGCCGCCGGCGCGCATGTAATTGTTGCTGACGACGCCGTAGGTCTTCGCGGGGTCGAGCGGCTTGAATTCCGTGCCTTCCTGTACCTCGACGGAGACAAGGCGGCTGCCTGCCGGCTTCGACTTGTCGAAGCTGTATTTGAGGCCGGCAACCTGTGGGAAGCGTCCGGCACCGTCATCGATCTGGCTGAGGCCGTTTTCGAGCGCTGCCTTCACATCCGCGCCGGTCAGCTGGAACGTTGCAACCGTGTTCTGGAAGGGCAACACGGTCAGCACGTCGCCCATGCTGACATCGCCGGCGCCGATGGAGGCGCGCAGACCGCCGCCGTTCTGGATAGCGATGGAAATGCCCTGCGCCTTGGTGCGGTCGAGCATGGCATCGGCGACGAGGTTACCCATCGAGCATTCCCGTACACGGCAGACTTCACGGGCGCCTTCGATCGGGCCTTGCGAGCTGCCGATGACTTTCTTGCGCAATTCCTCGATCGGTTTGGCCATCTCCTGCACGCGTGCGAGGATCGCCGGATCAGGCTTTATGGAGGAATCGAGCAGGATCGGATCGCCCTTGGCGTCCTTGACGGCGCCGTTGTCGTCGAAGGTGATGACGAGATCGCCGAGATACTTGCTGTAGGAAGCAGCCTGGACGACGGGAACCTTATAACCGGCCGGATTGTCGACCATGGTCGGATAAGGGCCGGCTGCCTTCGGGTCCGTGTTCGACAAGAGCGTATGCGAGTGACCGCCGACGACGACGCTGACGCCGGCGATCTTGGCGATCTTTTCGACATCACGGGGATAGCCGACATGGGTCAGCGCGATGATCTTGTTGACGCCCTGCGACTTCAGCGCATCCACCTCGGCGTTGATGGCGGCGGCATCGTCGGTGATCTTCACATGCGGCCCGGGAGAGGCGAGGTCGGGCGTTTCGGTCGTCACGGCGCCGACGATGCCGATCTTCTGGCCGCCAATATCGAGCACGATCGACTTCTTGATGCGGTTGCCGAGCTTCGACTGGTCGTCGACCACCAGATTCGCCGTCACGACCGGGAATTGCGCCTTGTCGAGGAACGCGGCCAGCGGGCCTTCGCCATCATCGAACTCATGATTGCCGACCGTCATGGCATCGATCTTCATGTCATTGAGGAATTCGACCTCGGCGGCCCCTTTATAGGTCGTGTAGAACAGGGACCCCTGGAAATTGTCGCCGGCATCGAGGACAAGCAGGTTCTGGCCGGCAAGTGCGGCGCGCCTCTGGTCGATGGCCGCCTTCAAGCGCGCAGCGCCGCCGAAGCATTCGTTCTTGGCCTCCTCGGCCGCGGAGCAGGTCGCGTCGAACTTGTTGATGGACTCCACGCGCGAATGGAAATCGTTAAAGTGCAGGATGTTGAGCTGATAGTCCGCGAAGGCGGCGCTGGTGCTCAGCGCCAGCAGCGTGGCGGCCAAAAAACCCACTGCGAAGGGCTGCTTCATCTGTCTCTCCTGTTGCTCATTGCAATCCGGCCCGCCTGCGCCCCTGCGGCGGTCCCCCACGCAGATGTTTTCATCACAGCGGAGCGAGTGCAAGCAAAAGCTGTTGGCTTCATTGGGATTTCGCAAAGCAGCCGCGTATCAGCCGCAGGCCTCGACCGAGGCCGCCCCATGGGATTCGCGCAGCGCCGCAACGGCATTCCAGCCGACGGAGCAGAAGACGAGGGCACAACAGAGGGAGGCGACAAGATGAAGGCGCCGATTCCGCTTTCGATATAGCAGGATAGCACCGGCGCCGTAGATGAGCAAAGCGGGTATGGCAAAAAGGAGAATGCTTGCCGGGCCGTCGCAATCAAGGGCGTCGATGCCCTGAGCCTGATAGCTGTTCACGGGGAGGACCGTCGCCAGAAGGGCGACGGGCAATGCTGTGATAAGTGCCAGATAAAGGATCAGCGTGCGGCGCATGATGCCTTATCCGTCCATCGGGTCTCTATCAGCCTTGGCGATTGAGCGAGAAATGGCCGCCGGTTTCGGAGGTGCAATTGAGCTGGCTGGGATTGGCCAGGAAGCAATTGACCTTCGATGAGGTGCGCTTGATATTCGAATAGAGATTGATCTGGATCATGCCGGATGGGTCGGTGGTGTAGGTTCCCGAGGCCATCTGCTGGTTGGTGCCGTCTGTGGTATGCGTTTCGAATCGACCGGCGATGAAGGTCGAATTCAGGCCGTTCGAATCGGCCCAGCTGCCTTCCACCGCGTTTGCTCGCGGCGCCGCGCCGGTGTTCATTGCCATCGGCGGCGGTCTTGAGCCGCCGAAATCGACGCAGGCAGACAGAGCTGCCGCGGCAGCAACGAGGGCAAGAGTGGTTCGCATCTTCATAAATATCTCCCGCGAATAAGAGCGGACTAAAGGCGTATCGGTTGCAGCGAAGATGCCGTGACCATTGGGCTAAAGCAAGGCTTCACAGGCGATCTGCTTGATTTATCTGGTTTGCGTAACAAAAATGCCCGCACGACCTGTGCGGGCATTCGAGCATTGCATTTCGCGAATGCTATGCCTTTTAGCGAACGAGGATGTTCCTGAACTGCCAGGGATCCTTCGTGTCGATGTCTTCCGGGAATAGGCCCGGGCGGCCATCGAGCGGGGTCCAGTCGGTGTAGTGACCTTCAACCGGGCCGAGATAGGGCAGCTGCACTTCGAGGCAGCGCTTGTAGTCGATCTCGTCGGCTTCGACGATGCCGGCGGTCGGGTTTTCGAGTGCCCAGACCATGCCGGCGAGAACGGCCGAGGTCACCTGAAGGCCAGTGGCATTCTGGTAGGGAGCGATGCGGCGGGTCTCTTCGAGAGACAGACGCGAACCGTACCAGTAGGCGTTCTTGGCATGGCCATAGAGCAGCACGCCGAGTTCGTCGACGCCGTCTTCCAGTTCGTCTTCGTCAAGAACGTGGTGAACCGGCTGCGGGTTGCCGCCATTGCCGAACATTTCGTGCAGCGAAAGCACGGCGTCGTTGGCGGGATGGTAAGCGTAGTGGCAGGTCGGGCGGAAGGTGACTTCGCCGTCCTTGTCGCGCACGGTGAAATAATCGGCGATCGAGATCGACTCGTTATGCGTGACGAGGAAGCCGTACTGCGGACCCGGCGTCGGGCACCAGGTGCGGACGCGGGTGTTGGCGCCGGGCTGTTCCAGATAGATGGCAGCCTTGCAGCCCTTCTTGTGCTTCTTGGCGTTCTTCGGCATCCATTCTTCATGGGTGCCCCAGCCGAGTTCGGCCGGCTGCATGCCTTCGGAGATGAAGCCTTCGACGGACCAGGTGTTCCAGAAGACGTTGAGCGGCTTCGGATGCTTGGTACGCTGCGTGTCGCGCTCGGCAATGTGGACGCCCTTGACGCCGACCTTCTTCATCAGCTTGGCCCAGCCTTCGCGGTCATGCTGATCCGGCTCTTCGAACTTCAGGCCGATATCCTTGGCGAGGTTGACGAGCGCCTGCTTGACGAACCAGGAGACCATGCCCGGATTGGCGCCGCAGGTGGAAACGGCCGTCGCGCCGCCCGGGTTCTTTTCCTTCTCCTTGCGCATGGTTTCGCGCAGCGCATAGTTGGTGCGGTCGGCGTTTTTCAGACCCTTGTCGAAGTAGAAGCCGAGCCAGGGTTCGACGACGGTATCGATGTAGAGCACGTCGAGCTTGCGGCAGAGCTTGACCAGGTCGAGCGAGCCGGTATCGACCGAAAGGTTGACGCAGAAGCCCTGGCCGCTGCCTTCCGTCAGAAGCGGTTTCAGAAGATCCTTGTAATTGTCCTTGGTGACATATTCCTGGATATGGCGGACGCCATGCTTTTCCAGGATCGCCAGGTGCTCGGCGTCCATCTGCGGGTCGATGACGACCATCCGGCTCTTGTCGAATTTGAAATGGCGCTCGATCAGGGGCAAGGTGCCACGGCCGATGGAGCCAAAGCCGATCATTACGATCGGACCGGTAATTTCGGCATATACCGGATAGTTGTGTTTCGTCATTCTTTTCTCCTTCGAAAGGCAGGGTGCCGTTCGGTTCACGAAATCCAATTAGAGTTTGCGCGAAAGCGCTGGCAGAGTTTGCGCGAAAACGCGAGGTGAGCGGCTCTAATCATAATTTGATGTCACAATAAAGAGCTGTTGAGGGTTAGCCGGGCAAAGTCAAGTGGGGGCAACATACACGCCTTATGCGACGAGTTTGTTGCCTTAAAGGTTGGTTTTCGCTGACATAGGCGGAATGTGACGGCGGAATGTGGCGTCTCCCGCCAATCACGCTTTGAGAGCCTCCAGGCCATCGGTGAAAGTGGTGAGTGCGATTTCCTGGACCTCGTAAGCTGCGACGCCATGGATGGTGAAGGGGTCCGCGGCGACGTAGGCCTCCAGTTCGGCACGCCCGCCACGGGCGAAGATGACGCCGCCGGTGCGCGGCACCTTGCGTCCCGATGCGAGGAACCAGCCCTTCGCATAGCCTTCTTTCACCCAGGCCATATGCGGTTCCATGTGCTTGTCGGCTTCGTCATTGCCCTTGAGGTAGGTGAGCGAGAGAATGAACATTCAATCAATTCCATAGGAGTTGCGCGCGGATCAGGCCGCGCAGGGAGTTTCCGACGTAAAGGGTGCGGTCTTTCAACTCGTCGAGGCGGATGCGGCCGACGCGGGCCTTGCGCTGGCAGATGAGTTCGGTGCGCAGGACGCCGGCGAGCAGGCCGGCTGATATGGGAGGGGTGCGGAGCGCATTCGGGCCATCTTCGAGGAAGACGGAGGTGATCGTTCCCTCGCACACCTCACCTTTCTCATTGAGGAGCAGCACTTCGTCTGCCTCGTCGGGCCGGTATTCCGCGCGAGCCGCTTCGTAGACGCCTCGGCGTGTAGTCTTGACGCGTAGCAGCTTGTCGGCGGAATCGAGTCTGGTTGCGGCAATGCGGACGCGCCAGACCGTATCGGGCAGCAGTGGAACAAAGGGGGCGGTCGTTACCTCCATTTTGCCCTCCCGCTTCAGCGTCAGCCGAACCCTCAAGGGTGTGGCGGCGCCAGCGACAGCCTGTTCCAGGTTTCCGAGCACGCTCTTGGGGGTGGAAAAGCCGAGGCGGCGGGCTGAGCGCTGCAGCCGGGCGAGATGCAGACGCAGACGAACGAAGCCGGCTTCCGGCTCGTAGCGCAGCGTCTCGATCAGGGAAAAATCCTCTACCGGTCGATCCATCTGTCCCCCACAGCGAAGCGTGCCTTGAGAAGGCATTCTTCATATTCCGCTTCCGCCGTGGAATCGAAGACAATACCTCCGCCGACATTGAACACCGCCCGGCCGTCGCCGAAAAGCGTGATCGTGCGGATCGCCACCGAAAAACGCATTGCACCTGTCGGCGAGATCATGCCGATCGCGCCGCAATAGGCATCGCGCGGGCCGACTTCGAGGTCGTGCAGGATTTCCATAACCCGCATTTTGGGGGCGCCTGTTATCGAGCCGCAGGGGAAGAGGGCGGCAAGGATATCGCGGATCGATATGCCCGGAAGCAGCTTGGCCTGCACATGACTGACCATCTGGTGCAGCGTCGGATAGGTCTCGATCTCGAAAAGCTTGGGGACGTCGAGCGTGCCGACCTCGGTGATGCGCGAGATATCGTTGCGCAGCAAGTCGACGATCATGCGGTTTTCGGCCTGCGTTTTTTCGTCGGTAAGCATGGCGGCGATGATGTGCTCGTCCTCGGCGGCATTTGCGCCACGCCTGGCCGTCCCCTTCATCGGATGCGTCTCGATCCAGCCGCCCTCGTCCGTGCGGAAGAAGAGCTCCGGCGAACGCGAAAGAATGATCGGGCCTCCGAGGTCGACAAGCGCGCCGTATTTCACCGGCTGCCGTTCGATCAGCGACCAGAAGGCCGCGCGGGGATCGCCGCTCCAGCGGGCATGGATGGGCATTGTGAGGTTCGCCTGATAGCAGTCGCCCAGGCGCAGGTGCTGGTGCAGCCTGTGGAAACGCTCCTTATATGTATCGAAATTCCAGGCGGCTTTCGGCTCCGTCAGAAATTCCTGGTTTTCCAGGCGCTGCGCCGGCTGGCCAAGCGGATGATCCTCGTCGGCGGGGCCATCGAAAACGCCAAAGCAGAGGAGCGGCGTTTCCCTGTTCTCCTCGGCGAAGGATGCGAGTTTCCCTTCGAAAAGATGCCCGGCTTCGTAAGCGATATAGCCGGCAAGCCACTTTCCCTGCCGTCTGGCCTTTTCCATGCGGTCGAGGGCATCGAAGAAGTCAGCCCGCGCATGGGCCGTGATGATCTCGGCCGGTTCGGCAAAGAGCATCACCTGTCCGGTGCTGTCGTCCCTGAAGAGGACGTAGGGTATGGCGTCGGCCATTGAGCACTTCTTCAGCGGTAGGGTGTCAGGCGCCCTTATCTAGCGCTTCCAGCTCGTCGATCAGCCCTTCGATCATCGACAGACCCTTGCTCCAGAACGACGGATCGGTCGCGTCGAGGCCGAACGGCTTCAGGAGTTCGGAATGATGCTTGGTGCCGCCGGCCTTCAGAAGCTCGAAATACTTTTCCTGGAAGCCTTTTTCGGCGTTGCGGTAGACCGCATAAAGCGAGTTCACCAGGCAGTCGCCGAAGGCATAGGCATAGACGTAGAAGGGCGAGTGGATGAAATGGGGGATATAGGCCCAATAGGTCTCGTAGCCCTCGGAGATCTTGATCGCAGGGCCTAAGCTTTCGGCCTGTACCGAGAGCCACAGCTCGCCGATATTGTCCGATGTCAGCTCGCCATTCTTGCGGGCGGTATGCACCTTGCGCTCGAACTCATAGAAGGCGATCTGGCGCACGACCGTGTTGATCATGTCCTCGACCTTCTGGGCGAGCATCGCCTTGCGTTCGCGCTTGTCGGTGGTCCTGTCGAGGAGCGCGCGGAAAGTCAGCATTTCGCCGAAGACGGAGGCGGTCTCGGCCAGCGTCAAAGGCGTCTGGCACATCAGCGCGCCCTGACCGCCGGCCAGCACCTGATGTACGCCATGGCCAAGCTCGTGGGCCAGCGTCATGACATCGCGGGGCTTGCCCATGTAATTGACCAGCACGTAAGGGTGAGCCGAGGGCACGGTCGGATGTGCGAAAGCGCCCGGCGCCTTGCCTGGGCGAACCGGCGCGTCGATCCATTCCTCGTCGAAGAAGCGCTTGGCGATGGCGGCCATTTCCGGCGCGAAATTGCCGTAGGCCGAGAGAACCGTTTCTTTCGCATCGGTCCAGGGAATCAGCGCATTCGGCGTTTCCGGCAGCGGCGCATTGCGGTCCCAGAAATTCATCTGGTCCATGCCGAGCCACTTGGCTTTCATCTTGTAATAGCGATGCGACAGGCGCGGATAGGCGTCGCGAACGGCGGCTGCCAAGGCATCGACGACCTCGCGCTCGACGCGGTTTGCCAGATGCCGCGAATCGGCAATATCCGCGAAGCCGCGCCAGCGGTCGGAAATTTCCTTGTCCTTGGCAAGCGTGTTGGTGATCAGCGTGAAGGTGCGCAGGTTCGCCTTGAAGGTTTCGGCAAGCGCCATTGCCGCCTTGCGGCGCACTTGCGGGTCCTGCTCCTGCAGCATGTTGAGCGCGACTTCCAGCGGCTGCTTTTCTCCGTCGATCTCGAAGCGCAGTTCTGCCATCGTCTCGTCGAACAGCCGGTTGAAGGCGGCGGCGCTCGTCATCGATTTCTCGAGGAACAGCTGCTCCAGCTTGTCATCGAGCTGATGCGGCTTGTCCTTGCGAAGGTCGACGATCCAGGGGCGATAGTGGCCGGCCGCGGGGTCGTTCGCCATGCAGGCATCCATGACGGCGTCGTCGATGCGGTTGAGCTCCAGCGGAAAGAACAGCAGATGTGCGGCGTAATCCGTCAGCTTCGCCTGGACGTCGCCGTAGAGCTTGCCGTTGGCCGGATCGATGGTATTCGAAAAATAGGTGAGGCCGGCGTAAGAACCGAGGCGGCCCATGATGTCGTCCAGTGCCTCATACTCCCTGATGGCGGCGCCGATGCCGGCTTCGCCCGATTTAGCGGCAGCTTCGGTAAGCTTGCCCTTCCATTTTTCCTCGAAGGCGACGGACATCTTGCCGGCCTTTTCCATGTCGCCGAGGAATTCCGGCGAGGTCGCCGACGGATAGAGATCGCTGAGCTTCCAGGCCGGCAGGTCACCGAGCGCCTGGCCGGCGGCCGAGCTTGCGGAGAAGTTAAGGGAGGAGCGGAGCGAGGTCGGGCTCATGGGCGATATTTCCTCTGCTTTTATTTTTCGGACGGTCCGATACGTTCGTGTCTAGTCGGCTGAAGTGGCCACGGCAAGGCCTGATTTTCCAGCACCCGCGATTGATTCATAAGCAATTTTATATTCGTCATAATGATTAAAATGCGATGGTTTGGCAAAACTTCATGTTCAAGCCTTTCTGCGAATGTCCATGTCAGGTTTCGCATGAAGTGAGGCACCAATGACCGTTTACAATAGCGCCAAGGGGGGCGCGCAGATTCTCGTTGTTGAGGATGATCCGATTCAACGCCGTCTGCTCAAAAATGCCATCGAGCGGCACGGACACGTTGCCCATTTGGCAGAAAATGGCCGTCTCGGCCTAGAGTTCCTGAAGCGTGGCAACGATCAGATCAATGTGATCGTGCTCGATCTCATGATGCCGGAAATGAACGGCATCGAGTTCCTGGGCGCACTGAACGATATGGGTATCGACCTGCCTGTGATCGTGCAGACGGGGCAGGGCGGCATCGACACCGTGGTGCAGGCCATGCGTGCCGGCGCCTTCGATTTCGTCGTCAAGCCCGTGTCGCCGGAACGCATAGCTGCGTCCATCGCCAATGCGCTCAAGCTCGACCAGCGTGAGGCAAAAGCTCGTGCCGGGCGCAAGTCGCGCTCCAGCGCGATCACCTTCGATGACATCGTTTCCGCAAGCCCGGCGATGATGCGCGTACTCGATCTCGCCCATCGCGCGGCGCAATCGAACATCCCGGTCGTGCTGGAAGGCGAATCCGGCGTCGGCAAGGAACTGGTGGCCCGCGCCATCCAGGCTGCCAGCGATCGGGCCGGCAAGCCGTTCGTGACTGTCAACTGCGGCGCGATCCCGCACAATCTGGTCGAGAGCATCCTCTTCGGACATGAGAAGGGCGCGTTTACCGGCGCGGCCGAGCGTCATGTCGGCAAGTTCATGGAGGCCGACGGCGGCACGCTGTTCCTCGACGAGATCGGCGATCTGCCGCTGGAAGTCCAGGTCAAGCTGCTGCGTGCCGTGCAGCAGGGCGAAATCGAGACCGTCGGCGCGCGTGTCGCGCAGAAGGTCAACGTTCGGCTGATCTCGGCGACCAACAAGGATCTGATCGAAGAAGTCAAGGCAGGACGGTTCCGCGAGGATCTCTACTATCGCCTCAACGTCTTCCCGATCACCATGCCGGCCCTGCGCCGCCGCAAGGAGGATATCCCGCATCTGGCGCGCGCCTTTGCCGACCGGTTCGCACTGGAGCAAAAGCTTGACCACCCGCTTGGGATCAGCAGCGACGCGCTTGCGTTGCTGACGGCCTATGATTGGCCTGGCAACATCCGTCAGCTCGAAAATGCGATCTTCCGTGCGGTGGTCCTGTCCGAAGGACCGGAGCTGCTCGACACGGATTTTCCGCAGATCGCAGCGCAGTTGCCTGGTTATTTCGCTGCCGAACATCCGGCCTTAGTTGTGGATAATTCGCATGCCTATTCGGCGGACGCCGCCGTGGATGAAAGAGCCGAGCGGTTCCCGCACGGGATTTCCCTTGGTGCCGCTGCAACTTCTCCGCTTCCTGCCGGCGATGTTTCGGCTTCGGCTTCCGACAATGTCATCGTCAGCACCAACACATCGGGCGATGTGCGGAAACTGGCGGATGTGGAGGAGGAACTGATCCGATTTGCTCTCAAATTCTATCGCGGGCAGATGAGTCAAGTGGCAAGAAAGCTTGGTATCGGACGTTCAACTCTCTATCGCAAGTTGAAAGACTATGGGATAGACCCGGATGACCCGCAAAAAAGCGCCGCATGAAGGAAAGCTTAACGTTTAGGCAAGCATATTTTGTTACCCGTCGTAAAGCACTTGTTAGTGCATCGTTCACCATGTATGAAGAGGGCGACCATGTGTGGCATTTTTGTCATCGTGTCACCGCAATTGACAGCCATTTGGAACACGATGCGACATTGTCTGTCGGACGGGGATCGAATTGCCGAATTTGAGTGGAAATACCAAGCCTAAAAGCTTGAGCAGGTTTTCTGCGTGCTCGGATTTATTTCGCAAGGTGGCCAAGGTAGCAGCCGTTGGTCTCCTTGCTTTGGCTGTTTCCACCCCTGTTTTCGTCGGCACCCCCTCTCAGGCAGGCGGTGAAACCCGCAGCCTGAAGATCTATTACGTCCACACCGGCGAAAAGGCCGTCATCACCTACAAGCGCAACGGCAAGTTCGATCCGGACGGTCTGGAGA
>NZ_JAUQTZ010000172.1:0-11946 GCF_059803845.1 Rhizobium sp. UFLA01-1127
AGCGATGGCCGTCCCATCTCTATGCCCTGTTCGATGATGAAAGGATGATGTCCATCCGGCAGGGCATCGAACTGATTGATGGCGCCGGACATTGCCGCAACCGCGGAACCCGTCGCTGGATCCTCGACGATCCCCATGCCGACCGGAAAGACGCGCGCGTGAAACTTCGCTAGGTGATTGACGCCACCACGACAATAGATGAAGGCGGAGGCAAGCGCGCCCTCGACGAAAGGAACCGTCTTTTCCCAAAGTTGCGCGTCGAATTCCAGTCGCTCCGACGCCCCGACATCGTGCACCGGCACGAGAAGGAATGGTACGCCGGCGCTCCAGATGGACGGAACGTGGTTCTCGAAACCTATCTCGGTGACCTTCAGGCTGAGCGCATTGGCGATGTCCGCCCTGTCGAGCGGCAGAAGGATCTGCTGCGATTTTCTCGGCAGATCGAACTCGGCAAAGCCCGCCTTGTTCTGTCGCAGCTTGATGGCGCAGCGCACCGGCCCGATGCGCTCGTCCAGCACGCAGACGAGATCGAGATCTCCGCCATGGCTGGCATGGGCTCGCTCCGCCAGCGCGATCGCAGTACCAACCGTCGGATGCCCGGCAAAAGGCAATTCGCAGCTGGGCGTGAATATCCGCAGGTTCGCCGTGTGAGCGGGATTTTGAGGCGGCAATACGAACACCGTTTCGGAGAGGTTCAGTTCCCTGGCGATCGACTGCATCGCCTCGTCGCTCAGGTCATCGGCGTCGAAGATGATCCCCAATGGATTGCCCGCCAGCTTGCTGTCGGTGAACACATCATAGACACTGTAGCTGCGCGCCAATCCCGCCTCCATCATGCTTCCAGACTAATTATTCATACCGGCAAGCAAATACAGCGCAAGCCTATAGCGCCCGCGCGTCATATGTGACGTACAAAGATTGCTGCAGCGCTTCAAAGCTGCCGCATGATTTTATTCCCGATTTAGGGAATTATGCGGTGGTCCGTTTCCCGCCGCCGAAGAACCAGGCAAGAATGGGCAGCATCGAAATGTTGTAACGATGCGCCGCGGGGTCGGATGATCGAATGGCGACCACGCCATCGACTTCGTCCTCTTCGGAAACAAGCATGTGCGCCTCGATCCGCCGCAGCATATCCTCGGCCGTCCAGGGAAAGCGGAAAACGCGAAAAAGCGTGACCGACCGATTGACATGCGTGGCATAGTATCCGGACTCCGGAAGCGCATCACTCAGGTCGAGGCCGGTCTCCTCCAGAACCTCGCGGCGCATATTGCCCTCGACATCGCAGCGTCCGTCGACAATATCGTTCTCGTCCATGGAGCCGGCGGCGCAATAGACCTGGCCGGGATTGGCCGTGTGGGGCGCCATTCTGATTGCGATGAGGGCTCCGTCCGACGATACCGCGACGGCGAAGGCAAAGAGGTGGTAGCCTCCCGGCTGCCTCTGCTTTCGCCACCAGAGAAACGTCGAGAAGGGTGTCACATAGGCTTCCCCCTTGATCGCACCGTCGGCGATCGACAGCCGATGCTGAAAGACCATCCGGCCGTCATAAAGCGATGGATTGGCCGCGATTTCCCTTGCCCAGTTCGCCTGCGCCTCCCCCCGCTCACGCAGATGGAAGGGATGCTCGCCGGCAAGCACGGCGAGATCGATGCTCGAGACGGGAAATACGCTGCCTTCCGGCGGCCAGCCGGCCATGTCGTTCTGTTCTGAAACGGTCATATCAAATCCAATGTCATGACGACGGGGCAATGGTCGGATGCTTTCGGCCTGTCCCAGCCGATGCGCGGATAGCGCTCTACCTCCAGCCCCGGAGGAAATATGGTGCGGAAGGGCTGACCCGAACGGACGATGTCCGGCACACCTGTTGCGTTGGCGCGCGCCAGAGCCGGTGACAGCCAGATGTAGTCGAGCTGGCAGAGCCGCTGCTCCTGCGGTCCGCGCGCATGATAGAGCGTCCAGCGGTCGAATTCTTCACGGCGGCGCGCGATATTTTCAGCAAAGCCGTCGTGACTGAAAACATCGAGCGCGCTCTCCTTTTCTTCGACACGCGGCTCGAAGCGGTAGCCGGTGCGGCGCGTTCCGATGACGTCGATCCATTCCTGATAGTCGTTCATGTCACCGCAGATGGCGAAATTCTTCGTCGCCGTATGGCCGGCACCGAACCGGTCCTCGATGATGCGGCGAACCGCCAAGGTCTCGGCCCGGCGGATCGGCATGGTCGCGTAACGCCCATCCATGCCTTCGCGCGCCGGCGCCATCGATTTCAGGTGTACCACATAGAGAGAAAACGGAATGCCACCGATATGGAAATGCAGCTCCAGGCAATCCCGCTTGAAGACCTTGTCTTCCGCATGAAGGCCGATTTCAGCAAGCTCATCGTTGAAGAGGCCGAAATCGCCGTATGTCACCATGGCATGACTTTTGATGTCGTTGAGCACGATCGGCTGGCCGTCACGGGTTTGCTCGCGCATCATCACGGCGACATCGATGCCGCGGCTGTCATTGCCCTCGATAAGGAATTTCTGGCGGTAGCCGTTGCCGACCATGCGGTAAAGATAGCCATATTCGAATGCCTGCAGCGCAGCCATATTATCGACTTCCTGCAGGCAGATGATGTCGGCATCCGCGTCCGCAATCGCCAGCGCCGTCATCTGCCTGGTGTCGTCGGTCGCGGCGATCACGCGCGCCGCCTCCAGCTGCTGATAAACCTCTTCGCTGCGAACATCGAAGAGCTGCAGCACGCGATCCTGGCGCAGCTGGTTGCGAAAACCGGTATAATCGAAACGTGTCAGAAGGTTTTCGACATTGAATGTCGCGAGGCGCAGGGACATGAAGCATTCCAGTTTACGAGAATATGAGCCGGCTTATCATACTCGCATCAGCCGGTCTTGGCTGTGACAGTCGATTTGAATTTGCCCATCAGATAAGGACCGGACAGAAGGGGGGCGTATTTCGGCTCCTCACCCGGCGTCAGGCATGAAGGCAGGCAGGCGATTTCGGCAAACCAGTTCGGCTGATGGAAAAAGGCCAGGGATTGCCGCCGCTGCATGCCACCCTCTTCCGGCGGCGGATTGACGACGCGGTGCACGGTCGAAACCCAGCGATCGTTTGTCCAGAGCGCCATCAGGTCGCCGATATTGATGACGAAAGCGCCCTCGACCGGCGGCACCGGCATCCAGTTGCCGTCGCGGGCAATGATCTCAAGCCCTTTGGAACCGGGCTGCGGCAGGAGGATCGTCAGGCTGCCGTAGTCGGTATGTGCGCCGGCGCGAAGCTGGTCCGGCTGCGGCGGTACATGCTGCTCGGGATAGTTCAGCGCTCTCAGCGCGCTGATCGGCGCATCCACATAGGGATCGAAGAAGCGCTCGTCGAGGCCGAGGGCGGTTGCGAACACGCGCATGATGCGCGCCGCCAGATCCTCCATCGCCCGATAATAAGCCTTCCAGGCTTCCGCGAAACCTTCTGGTCCTTCCGGCCAGATGGTCGCGGCATAGCAGAAGCCTAGTGCTTCCGGGTCGGTCATGCCAGCTGGAACGGAAAGCGGGCCGCCGTTGAAACTTTCCTTCAGATCCGGCGGCGTGTCGACATTGCGCGATTTTGCGAGCGCTTCAGTCCCCGGCCCGAGATAGCCGTAGGGATAGCCGGGATAGAGCGTCTTGGCGCGCTGCTTCACCTCGGGCGGCAAATCGAAGAAGGACTGCGTCTTCTTCCAAACCTCGGCGATAACAGCATCGGCGACGCCGTGGTTGGCAATCGCCAGGAAGCCGGTCGAGCGGCATATCAGATCCACCTCCGCGCCGATCCGCCTTTTCTCGTGATGATCGGCCGCTTCGAAGGCGCCGAGATCGAAAATCGGAAAACTGTGATCGGGCATATGCGCGACTCCCATTCGTGACGCCGTGCAAATCAAGCATAGGAGGCGACGGCGAACAACCACCTTGTCGCTACGCGATCAAAGCCGCCAAGCGGAGCGAATGGCAACCGGGTAGACGTCACCCACAGCGACAGCCTCGCGGCTATAGGCGCGCAGCACTTGCCCATCCGGCATCGAGAGCCTTATCGCATAGCGCTCGCCCTCATAGAGAACGGAATCGACGTGGCAGGAAATACCCTCCGCATCGGCGACCACGTCTTCGGGCCGTACGAGGATATCCGCCTGTGCAGACCCGCCTGCCCGATTATCCCATATATCGCCGAAGGACGGCCAGTCGATGCGGCGCGGCCCGCAATCTGGAAAAGCGAGCGACAGGATGGCACCCTGCCCGACAAGGCTGCCCACCATTTTACCTTCGGGGCATGCATAGATCTTGGCCGGCGGTGCAACCTGCAGCAGCCGCCCCTCGGACATGACGGCAACGTCGGTCGCGAGCGCCATCGCTTCGCTCTGGTCATGCGTGACATAGACCATCGTGGCGCCCGAGCGCTGATGGAATTCGCGAAACGTCTCCTCCATCTCCTTCTTCAGGTGACGGTCGAGATTGGCGAGCGGCTCATCGAGCAGCACGACATCGGGCGATGTCACCAGGCAGCGGGCGAGCGCCACGCGCTGCCGCTGGCCGCCGGAAAGATCCGCTGGCCTACGCTCCGCATAATCGCCAAGCCGCACGGTCGCGAGCGCCTCGCGCACCTTCTCGCGGTAGCGCTCGCCGGAAATGCCGCGCACCTTCAGCGGATAACCGACGTTGTCGGCGACATTCATATGCGGCCAGAGCGCATAGGACTGAAACACCATCGCCATGTTGCGCCGCTCCGGCGGCAGCATATTCGCTGCATCCGCAAGCAGCCGCTCGCCGAGAAGGATGGAGCCATCCGTCGGCTGCTCGAAGCCGGCGATCATTCTGAGCACGGTCGTCTTGCCGCAGCCGGAGGGGCCAAGCAGCGCCAGGAAGCCGCCTTCACGAACGTCAAGCGACAAAGCACTGACAGCGGCGCGCCCGCCTGTACCGAAATCCTTGCCGATATGATTGAGGATCAGCTTCGCCAAGGCACGACTCCCTTCGGCAGGCGTTTGGCCATGATTTCCAGAAGCACCATCATGATGGCGACCATGGCGATGACGATGACCGACATGGCCGAGGCAAGATCGGCGCTGCCGCCATCGTCGAGATTGTAGATGACGACGCCGAGCGTCTGCGTACCCGCCGACCAGAGCAGCGCCGAAACGGTCAGCTCGTTGCAGGCGATGAGGAAAACGAGGATTACCGATGCTCCCGCCGCCGGCGCGATCAGCGGCACGATGATATCGGCAAGACGGCGGAAGAAGCCGGCCCCTGAAAGACGCGCCGCCTCTTCCAGCGCCGGATC
This sequence comes from Rhizobium sp. UFLA01-1127, assembly GCF_059803845.1. Lineage (NCBI taxonomy): Bacteria > Pseudomonadati > Pseudomonadota > Alphaproteobacteria > Hyphomicrobiales > Rhizobiaceae > Rhizobium > Rhizobium sp. UFLA01-1127. The sequence continues at coordinate 5,305 of NZ_JAUQTZ010000172.1, forward strand.
AAGTTGCAGGAAGGCGCTCATGACCGGCTTCAGGCTGACCGCGAAATAGGCGGAGAAATAAGCGAGCAGGATGATCCAGATCGTCCCGTAGAGCGTGACATTGAGGATCGGCAATGGTGCTGCAAACACCAGAATGAAGCAGACGGCGATGATGATGCCCGGCAGCGCATAGGGGATCTCGATCATGCCGCCGACGATGCGGCTCAGCATGTCCTTGCGCCGCGTCAGCGCATAGGCGGCAAGCACTGTCACCAGCAGGAGACCGAATGCCGTCATGCCGGCAAGAAACAACGAATTGGAAAAGGCGGTGCGCGTTATGCTCTGCCGAAACAGGATTTCCGTGAAGGCATTGAGCGATGCCGTCTTGAAGGTAAGCGGCACGCCATAGGCCGGCACCAGCGCACCGGCAACCAGTGCCAGGAAGGGAGCAACGAGCATGACGAACAGGATAGTGCAAAGTACCGGCAAGGCCAGATAGCGCCAGCGGCCGAGCGAAAAAGCAGCCGTGGCTCCGGAAATGCCGATGACGCGATAGTCACGCCCCTTCAAGGCCCTGCCCTGTACGGCGAGCCCGACAACGGCAATGACGGCGATCATCGTCGACAGCACCGCGATATCGCCGAAGGTGCGCGGCCCGAAACTGGAGAACTTGGTGAAGATCAGCGTCGACAGCGTATAGATCGAGGCGGGAATGCCGAGGATCGCCGGAATGCCGAAATTGCCGATCGAGGAGACGAAGGCGATCGCTGCACCCGCAATGACACCGGGCAGAGACAAGGGCAGGATGATATCGCGGAAGACACGGAAGCCCGACGCCCCGGAAAGCCTGGCTGCCTCAACCCCATCGCGCGGCAGCGCCATCAAACCGGCACGCAAGGCGAGATAGACGAGCGGCGCATGCTGAACGCCGTAAAGCAACGCGATACCACCTATAGAATAGAGCGGCTGCGGTGAGCCAAGCGGCGGCGCGATGTGCAGCGCTTTCAGCAACGGGCTCGACGGCCCGGACATCTGCACCCAGGCAAGCGCCGTCACCTGCGGCGGGATCATCATCGGCAGCACGAAGAGGAAGCCGATGAGGCTCCTTCCCGGCAGATCCGTCAATGTCAGCAAAAATGCGAAGAGGCAGCCGAGCACGACGGAAACGATGGTGCCGAGGACGGCCGTTTCGATCGTGTACCAGGCCGAGCGCCAGAGCGAGGGATCGGTGATCAGCTCATAGGTGCCGCCTCTCAGCAGCGCTTCGATGCCGGCAAGCGCCAGCCGCGCCAGCGGCAGAACGCTGAGCAAGAGCACGACGGCAACAACAAAAGGAAACAGCCAGGCCGGCTGGCTGTTTCCTCGACGCACATATGAGTACATTCCAAATCCGGGTCGAATTACTTCGACTTGAAGTAGGTGGAGAAGGTCTTGAGGTCCTGATCGGTGTTCTTGAGAGCATCGGCTGCATTCAACGGCAAAATCTTGATGCTGTCACGTGCCGGGAAGCCTTCCGGCAGCGGCGTGCCGTTGCGGGCCGGGATATAGCCGAGCTTCAGGAAGCCTTCCTGGCCTTTTTCGGAAAGAGCGTAATCGACGAACTTCTTGGCGGCATCGGCATGCTGCGTGCCGGCGAGAATGCCGACCGGCTCGGTAACGGCCGAAACGCCTTCCTTCGGGAAGACGAATTCCAGCGGAGCGCCCTTGGCCTTTTCGCGGATCGGCATGTAGTCGACGATCATGCCATAGGCCTTCTCACCCGAAGCGACGGACTTGAGGACTGCGCCGTTGCCGCCGGACGCGATCGCACCGTTTTCGGCAAGGTTCTTGTAGTAGTTCCAGCCGAGGCTGCCGACGCCTGCAAGCGTCTGAGCGTGGATGAGAGCGGCACCCGAGGCAAGCGGGCTCGGCATGGCGACCAAACCTTTGGCGTCTGGCTTCACCAGATCCTGCCAGCTTGCCGGCTTCATCGCGGCGGCGGTGTTGTAGACGATGCCGGTCGTGATCAGCTTGGTGGAATAGTAGTAGCCGTCGGCGTCATAGAGCGACGGATCGTAATTTGTGGCTTCCGGCGACTTGTAGGCGAGCAGCTTGCCGGCTTCCTTCAGGCGCTCCAGCGTCACCGTATCGGCAATCAGCAGAACATCGGCGACGGGAGCGCCGGCCTGCATTTCGGCCTGCAGCTTGGCAATGATCTGCGGCGTGCCGTCGCGAACCCAATCGACCTTGATGCCGGGATTGGCGGCCATGAAGCCGTCGACGGTCGCCTGCGCATCGGCGTTCGGCTGGCTGGTATAGAGGACGAGATCGGATGCATTGGCGCTGCCGGAGAAAAGAGCGATGGCCAAAAGGCCGGCAAAGGCGGAAATAAAGGTCTTCATGAAACGTCCTCGGCTGAGTTGCAGGAAGGTTGTCTAGACGCATGGCTTAACATGATTGTGACAGTTGAATTTGAGCAGATTGCCGTTCGTATGATGATTGAACCTTGACCGCCGCCTTCCCGCGCTATTTCCTGACGCACGTATTTCAGACGGAATCGAGGAGGGACAGATCTATGGAATATCGCCTGCTTGGCCGCTCCGGCCTCAAAGTTTCCACCATCACCATGGGCACCATGACCTTCGGCGGAGTGGGCTGGGCAAAAACCGTCGGCGATCTCGGCGTCAAGGAAGCAAAGAAGCTCGTCGACATGTGCGTGGATGCCGGCGTCAACCTGCTCGATACCGCCGATGTCTATTCGCAGGGCGCGTCGGAAGAAATCCTCGGCGAAATCATCGGCGGTCCGCGCAAGAACGGCGTGCTCATCGCCACCAAGGCCCGCTTCCCGATGGGGCCTGGCGTGAACGATGTCGGCTTGTCGCGCCAGCACCTCATTCAGGCGTGCGAGGCAAGCCTCAAGCGCATGAAGACAGACGTGATCGATCTCTATCAGCTGCATCAATGGGACGGGCAAACGCCGCTGGAAGAAACGATGGAAGCGCTCGACACACTGGTTCGCCAGGGCAAGGTCCGCTATATCGGCTGCTCGAATTTTTCCGGCTGGCACATCATGAAGGCGCTCGGCGTCAGCGAGCGCGATAGACGCGAACGCTTCGTCAGCCAGCAGATCCATTACACGCTGGAAGCCCGGGACGCGGAAAACGAGCTGATACCTATTAGTATCGATCAGGGCCTCGGCATTCTCGTCTGGAGCCCGATTGCCGGTGGCCTTCTTTCGGGCAAGCATCGCCGCAATCAGGCGACGCCGGAAGGCACGCGCCAGTTCGCCGGCTGGACGGAACCGCCGATCCGCGATGAAAACCGCCTGTGGAATATCGTCGATACGCTGGTGGAAATTGCCGAGGGTCGCGGCGTTTCGGCGGCTCAGGTGGCGCTTGCCTGGCTCATCGGCCGCAAGGGCGTGACCTCCGTCATCGTCGGCGGTCGCAACAAGGCGCAGTTCAAGGACAATCTCGCCAGTGCCGAATTGAAGCTGACCGACGAGGAGCGCAAGCGGCTCGACGACGTCAGCCTGCAGCCGCTGATGTATCCCTATTGGCATCAGCGCAATACGGCCAGTGATCGGCTGAGCGAGGCCGATCTCGCGCTGATCGGCCCGCATCTGGCGAAGTAAGGAAACAGCGTGGCGGCTTAGGCCGCCATCTCCCCGATCTCGCCGGCAATCAGCTTTCCGAGCCGCGAAATGCCTTCTTCGATCATCTCGTCGTTGGCGCAGGAGAAGCTGACGCGGAAAGTGTTCGCGCCGGTACCGTCAGCGAAGAAGGCCTGACCTGGCACGAAGGCGACCTTCGCCGTTTCCAGCGACCGTGCCAGCAGCTTGGCGCCATCCATGCCCTTCGGCAGGGTGATCCAGACGAACATGCCGCCTTGCGGCTTTGTCCAGCTCGTACCGTCAGGCATGTATTTCGCAAGCGCCGACAGCATGCAGTCGCGGCGGTGGCTGTAGGTTTTGCGGACCTTGGTGACCTGCGCTTCGAAGCCGCGCTCGGCGACCTGATGGATCGCGATCTGGTTGATAGTCGAGGAATGCAGGTCGGCCGCCTGCTTCATCAGAACGAGCTTGCGGATGACGGGCGCATTGGCGACCACGAAGCCGACGCGAAGGCCGGGCGCCAAAGTCTTGGAGAAGCTGCCGCAATAGATCGTGCGCGTATCATTGATGCTGCCCTTGCGTGCGATTTCCAGCGCGAGGATCGGCGCTACCGGCTCGCCGTCGTAACGCAGCGATTGATACGCAGCGTCTTCGATGACGGCGATATCCAGTTCCTCGGCAAGATCGAGTAGCTTTTCGCGACCTGCCAGATCCACCGTCTCGCCCGTAGGGTTGGCGAAATCGGCCGAGAGATAGGCGAATTTCACCCTGCCGCCCGCCTGCGAAGCGGCGGCGCGATAGGAATCCGGCGTGCGATTGCCGTTCGGCGTCAGCTGGTCGTAGGTCGGCTCATAGGCGTTGAAAGCCTGCAGCGCGCCGAGATAGGTCGGCGCTGTCACAAGCGCCGTATCTTTCGGCGACAGGAAAAGCTTGCCGAGATAATCAAGCCCCTGCTGCGAACCAGAAACGATGAAGACGTTTTCAAGCTCGCAGGGAATGCCGAGTGCGCCCATCTGGCCGACAAGCCACTCGCGCAGCGGCTTGTAGCCCTCGCTGACCGAATATTGGAGCGCTGCATTGACCGTCGGACCGGAAAAGATATCGGCATAGGCCTGCTTGAACTCCGCATCCGGAAACAGAGCGGGGTCGGGAATGCCGCCGGCAAACGAGATGATATCAGGCCGTTCCAGCAGTTTCAGCAACTCGCGGATTTCGGAGGCGCGCATACGGCTTGAGCGTGTCGCAAAGATATTTTCCCAATTCAGCATGGGGCTTCCTCGTAATTTTTGATCTTTCCGACACAAGATCACGCAACAAAATATAAGTCAATAATGCTGACCTATTTTGTTTATGATGGTGACAAGCAGTTGCTGAAAATGGTCGATTTGCGGTTGGCTACCGTTGTGCTGAGGCCACCAAAGGACCTACACATTCATCTATCTGGGTGCTATTCTTACACTATATCCATCGATCGGAAGAGCGTAAGAATGGCCACTGCGACCCTCTCCTCAAAATTTCAGATATCGATCCCGAAGGAAGTTCGCGACCAGCAGCATTGGAGCGCGGGTCAGGAGTTCGTTTTCATTCCCAAAGGAAAGGGCGTGTTACTCATTCCCGTACCCGAACTCGCCGATCTCAAAGGCATGGCGAAGGGCGCCAATCCCAGCAATTATCGTGAGCGGAAAGACCGGTTCTGATGCGCGTCGTTGACAGCTCGGCATGGATCGAGTGGCTGATCCAAGGTCCGGCCGCAGATCGGCTTCAGGGCGAAATGCCCGCGCGGACCGAATGTATCGTCCCCACCATCGTCCAGCTCGAACTCGCCAAATGGCTGGAACGCGAGCGCGATGAGGACGCAGTCGATTCCTTCTTCGCCTATACCGCCACCTGTATCATCGCTCCCCTCGATACCGCCCTCGTCCGTCGCTCCGCCGAAGTCTCGGCGAAACACAAACTCGCGCTAGCCGATGCGATCATCTATGCCACCGCCGAACAGCACGATGCCGACGTTCTGACGCTGGATGCTCATTTCAAGGGCCTAGAACGCGTGGTCTATTTTGGCAAAGCACAATAGATATTTGCCCTTTTCCGCTAAACGCGGCACATCTCGAAAAGGCGCCAGCCAGCATGAGCACCGACCCGACATCGTCCTTCTATACCGACAATGCAGCCGTTTATGCAGCGCGCGAACGCAAGCTGCCAAGACAGCGGCTGGACGCCTTCCTGGATGCCTTGTCCGCCGACGCGGCCATTCTCGAACTGGGTTGCGGCGGCGGCCAGGATGCCGCCTACATGCTGTCGCGCGGCTTCGACGTCACGCCCACGGACGGTTCCGCGGAACTCGCCAAGGAAGCCGAAGAGCGCATCGGCAGATCCGTCCGAATCATGCGCTTTGAAACCTTGGATGATACCGGGGCTTTCGACGGAGTATGGGCGGAAGCAAGCCTTCTGCACGCCCCGCGCTCGACGTTGCCGGCTATCTTCGATCGCATTCTGCGCGCCCTGAAAACGAACGGCATCTTCCACGCCAGCTTCAAGGCGGGAGAGGCAGAAGGGCACGACAAGTTCGGACGCTATTACAATTATCCTTCCGCCGCATGGCTCGAGGCCATACTGAGCGCCGGAGGATGGAAGAACATCGGCGTGACCGAAGCCGATGGCGGCGGCTTCGACGGCGAGCCGACAAGATGGCTTCACGTCAAAGCACAAAAATAGAAAGGCCGGAGCTTTCGCCCCGGCCCTCCGTTCCGATAATGCGGAAAGCTTAGTTGACCGACTTGTCGACCAGCTTGTTCTTGCCGATCCAGGGCATCATGCCGCGCAGCTTGGCGCCGACTTCTTCGATCTGGTGGCTGTCATTGTTGCGGCGGATGCCCTTGAAGCGGGCAGCACCCGAACGGTATTCCTGCATCCACTCGGAGGTGAATTTGCCGGTCTGGATGTCCTTCAGGACGCGCTTCATCTCAGCCTTGGTTTCTTCGGTGATGATGCGCGGACCGGTGACGTATTCGCCCCACTCGGCCGTGTTCGAGATCGAGTAGTTCATGTTGGCGATGCCGCCTTCGTAGATC
>NZ_JAUQTZ010000173.1:0-11806 GCF_059803845.1 Rhizobium sp. UFLA01-1127
AGTTCAATCCGGCTTACATGAGGTCGCCCGAAGTCGCCGCACCGCCCATGCGACCTCAAATAACCCTCCAGATTCCACTCCTCGCCTGTCGCTGGCAATGAATCCTCGGTCGTTCTCACAGTCTTCGGCAGAATGCCGATCGCCGATGTAATGATCAGTTTGCGGTTCGAGCCGCGGGCAACCTCGCCCATGGCTTCGATGACCCGCCGATCAAGCTCACAGTTTTCGACGAACTTCGAGAAATCGTGGCCAAAGGCCGTGTGAACGACGCCGTCACTGGCCAAGACACCGGCGCGGACGCTATCGAGGTCGGCGATATCGCCGCGCTGGGCGACGCCACCCATCGATTGCAGTTGGTTCGCCGCGTCGTCTGAACGGACAAGGCCGAGCACCTCATGGCCATTGCCAACCAATTCCCGAACGACCGCGGAGCCGACAAATCCACTGGCTCCTGTGACGAAAACCCGCATCGCGAGCTCCTTTCATAGATTGTTGTTAGGCCATGGATGCTCAGGGATTTTGATCGACGAACCAGTGGCACGACGGACTTGTATCAAATGCGAGACCATACGATCTATGCTTAAAACCCCGGAATAATTCCGCGATCATCCGGAATATCAGATTTATCTGGTCGATTAATGCCTGCCTGAATTGGACGCCTATGGACCCGCTTTCCGACATCCTGTCTCTTCTGAAACCTGTGAACTACATGTCGGCCGGTTTCGATGGCGGCGGAGATTGGGCAGTTGTGTTCCCTGACCAAACCGACACCATAAAGTGCGCCAATATAGTCAAGGGTGCTTGCTGGCTGACGGTAGAAGGCGTCGATCAACCTCTAAGGCTAGAAACCGGTGATTGCTTCATTCTGCCGAGAGGCCAAACCTTTCATCTGGCGAGCAAGCTCGACGCCGATCCAGCCCAGGCGGAGGACGTCTTCGGTGGTGCAAAATACGGCGGCGTCGTCACCTGGAACGGTGGCGGTGACATCTTCATCGTCAGCAGCCGTTTCTCCGTCTCACAACAGCGCTTTGGCATGCTCCTGAACCTCTTGCCGTTCATCGTGCACATTCGTCGCGAGGCTAACCAGGGAGAATTGCGATGGCTCGTGGAGCGCATGATGCAGGAGTTGCAGATCCCCAGCCCCGGCAGCCTGCTCAGCCTCCAGCATCTCGCCCATATGATTCTTCTGCAGGCTTTGCGACGACATCTTGACCGTGCTGACGCTGGACTGCTTAAGGCGTTGGCCGATGAAAAACTGAACGTTGCCATATCGGCCATGCATGAAAATCCCGCCTTCAATTGGACCGTCCAGGAGCTTGCGGATCTAGCGGGCATGTCCCGCTCAATCTTCGCAGAAAGGTTCAAGGACACGGTAGGCACGGCCCCAATAGATTATCTCATCCGCTGGCGCATGCTTCTCGCCAGTGACCGACTGACCAACGCGAGTGAACCAATATCGGCAATCGCATATTCATTGGGCTACGATTCCGAAGGCGCGTTCAGCACTGCGTTTAAACGCGTCATGGGTCGCTCGCCTAGGCAATATGGCCGGGCGCACGCCTGATATCGACTTCGGAAAATGGCTGATCGGTGAGCTGCCCGAGCGCAGGGCTCCACCTTCAACAGGCCGAGCAGGCAGCTATATCCACGGTGAGACCTGTCCGTCGTAAGCGAAGAGACACGTTCTATGCGGTCTACGGGATCGGACGCGGCTTCCTCTCCTTCGCCATCTCACCTACGCCAGCAATCCCGCCTATGTGTACGCAAGAGCGCGAAACCACCGCATGGCGTCTGAAAGGATACTCCAGTATCGGGACCAATCGACTTCTATCGGCTCACAGCAGTGGTAGGGCGTAAGATGGGTGTTTTTGGATAGGCCCGGATAGGCGAAAATCACTCCCACTCTATTATCAATAGACACTTTAAGTCATTGAAATCACGCTATTAAAAATATTTCTTGCGGCAATATACCGTCAACCGTCCCGCCAAAATGGCCGGCTTTTGAAATCATTGGGTTTTTTCGGGAGAACCCCAAAAACGGTACTTTCGGGGACTATCGTCAAGCGAGGAATGCAGGAAACAATCCGACTCGATCTGTGCATTCCGCCGATTTCACGCTCTGACCCTATCATCAAGATAGTCAATTGTCACTCCGGGGTCACGCTGGAGCCTCCTCCAGCGCAGCGGTACGGTTGGCAAAGGCGGCTCAAATCCGATCTGAAAAGCGATCATAAGCGTCGATCCGCCGAACCAAAGGATCAATCTCGCGCCGGTAGATCTCCGTTCTCAAAAAGCGCACCTCGGCCTCGCGCTGGGCTTCGGGAACGTCGATATACCAAGCGCGGGGCTGCGGGCCGGGATCGCCGTTCCAGCGGTATCCTCGCGCCTTGAGAACATCCTTGAGGTCGAAGGGCGAGTTCTCCGCCCAAATGCGCCAGGCGACAGTACGAGCGCTGTCCAGTAGGCGGCTAAGGCCCGTAACACCGGATCGGGGCAGCCGCATCGCTAGCAGCTCGATCGTCGCAAGACAATCGTGCATCGCGCGGTGGCGGTCATAGAAGAAGCCGGCGGCCTGAGCGATATAGGCGAGCTTCGCGCCCTCGAATCCTTCCGCTGCCCAGTCGATCTGGCTGAACGAGCAGGCCCAGGGCTTCGTCGAGAACACGTCGCTGAAGCGTTCGAGGAAGCGACGGTCGAACGCGGCGTTGTGCGCGATGACGAGCGAAGCTGGCGCCGCGAATGTGGCCACCAGGGCGGGATCGATGATCTGGCCGGCTACCATCTCGTTAGTGATGCCGGTGATCGCGGTGATTTCCGGCGTGATCGGCTCGCTCGGCTGACGCAGCCCTTGGAAGCTGTCGCCCACGTTGAAAACGGTGCCATCCAAGCCGTAGTTAAACGGCGTCATGGCGAGTTCGATGATCTCGTCGCGCTGAGGATCGAGCCCCGTGGTCTCCACATCAACCACCAGGCCAAGGCGCACCGGCGTGCCGGGAGGCGGAATGGTGCGAGGGCGCGGCTTGAGACGCCGGATGACCCGGTAATCTCCGGTAGCTTCCAGTGTCTGCGCCAGTGTCTCCAGATGGTCAGAAGATGTCATCGTCGGGCGCAATCGGCTCCCCTCCAGCCCCCGCAGCGGCGTCGGCTGAGCGGAGCGCGAGGCGAATGTCAGCGGCTCGACCTTCCTCGTGGAACCACAAATCGACCACGGCAGTATCGTCGCTGCGCGGCCGCGGCCATGCCTCCCGCACCTTGAATGTCGTCGGGAGATTGACCGAGGTTCCGAACACCAGCGCGTGCTGCCGAGGCAATGACGGCAACCGCTTCAGGACCGATTCTGAAATGAACGGCGTCATCTGCCGAATCTGAGAAAGATCGTCGGGGTTCTGGATGCGGTGAACCAGGAAGTTGGAGCACTGGCTGAGAACTGTCTTGGACAGCTCGCTGGGGCGCTGGGACGCCAAGAGCACGAACATGCCGTACTTGCGCCCTTCCTTGGCGATGCGCTCGAATATCTTGGTCGCGTCGACGGCATAACGGGATGGCGTCGCCGAGATGTAACGGTGAGCCTCTTCCAACAGGAGGTGGATCGGGAAGCGGTTACGCGGATCGGCTCGCCGGAGCAGGCGAAACAGCATCCGCGCAATCACCGCGCTGACAAGCTCGACCACCTCGTCCTCGACATCGTTCATGTCGATGATGATGATCTGATTGGCCTTGGTGTGACCGACCCCCTTGCCAACCAACCCAACCAGCCGGGTCAGGAACTCCAGCTCTCCATTGTCGGCGGCAGCACCGACCGCCTCGTGGCGGAGAAATTCATACTCCCGACGATCTTCCAGCGCCTGGAAGCGCGTCACCATCTGGGAGCAGTAGTCACGGATTTGCCGATTGCCGTGCGCCTCCGCATACAAGATGGCGAGGTCTATCGCGTCTCCGAGGGCAGAAAAATCAAAAGGCAGATTCTGATAGTTTGGGAGCTTCAGATCCTCCAACTCGAAGCCATTCGGGCCGACCAGATAAGTATCCAGACCCGCAGGGTTGGCCATTTGACCAAAGTTGATCGCAATGAATGGCCGGATTTTTGCCGCGCTGATCTCGTTCGTGCTGAAACGCTGAAGGATGCCAATGATCCGATCGTGCTTGGACGGGCTCGAAGAGTCGTCGCGCATAATCTGGGTGATGCACTTGGCGAGGATGTGATTGCGGACGCTGTTGAGTTCTGCGGCCCCCACATTTGAGAACAGGGTGGAAAGCCCGAGCGCCATGCGCAGGATCGGCACCTGGGTGCGCTCGCTGGCTTGCAGCAGCAACTCCCATTCGGCCAGCTCCAGGAACCAATGCGGCAAGCGGAAGCCGGCCGCCGTGCCGTCGAGGACGACGCGCTCGACCCCGATGCCCCCCTCTTTCGCGGAAGCGTTCAGAGCGGCGTGATACTCGCCATTGACATCGAAGACGATGAACGTCGCGCCGCGAGCGTGATGCTCCTCGGGTTTGCTGAAAAGGGACTGCAAGACCGAGGCAACCGTGCAGGACTTGCCGCTGCCGGTGTTGCCCAGGACGGCGACATGACCGCCGAAGAACTCGTTCAGCCGGACCTTGATGTCGTAGTCTTCGAACACCACCGATTTGCCGATCGGCAGCACCCGGTAGCGCGTGGCCCCTTCGGGTTCGCAGGCGCCGCCGTTCAGGCCGACTGAAGGTTCGACTGCGGCCTCGGTCTCGAAGATGCGGTCGAGTTCGCCGTCCAGCGCATAGAGCGCGTCTGCATACAGGGACGGGAACACCGACACGCCGAAGCGGAACGCGCCGCCACGCATCGGCAACATGCCGACAGGCACCACATCCAGATATTTTGAGGAGCCGGCCCGGTCGAAATCGCCCCGCTCAGACGGCGTGCTCGCGTCGCGCTCACGCAGACCGACAACCTCGACCACGACATACTCCGACTGCGACGGGATCATCAAAAATGACCCCAGCCGTGCCACATAATGCACGTCGTCGAAGCCAACGACCGTGAAATTGTCGGTGCCGGCGTGCATCTCGACGACAAAGCGGTCGGCCGCGACCGAGACCACCTTGCCGATCGCGCGCTTGCGATCGTCGTGGCTCATGCCTCGCCATCCTTCGTCTCGTCGTCCCTTTTCGGCGCCAGATCGGACAACACCTTGCGAACGGCGTCATCGATCCTGTCGCTGGGGCGCTGCGGCATGAAATGCTCGACGATCATGTCGAAGTAATGCGCCCTGGTTCCCTCGGCAGGGCCGTCGCCTCCGATGATCCAAATGCGCGGGTCGCGCAGCGCCCGTAGCTTGGCGATCTCACCGTCCGTATCCGGCGCCGCGAAGATCACCAGACGGAAAGTCGGGATCGTCAGCGCCTGATAGATGATGTTGTTCAGGTGCTCGTCGCCGAATGCGTAGCCGGCCGTGATGAGAACGCTCTGCTCGCGCACGATCCGGGACTGAAATTCCCGGAACAGGTCCGCATAGGGCGAGCCAAGCGAAGAGTTCTGCTTCGCCGGCGTCGGATAAATCAGCATCTGGTTCGTGGACTCAGGCGGCCAGACCTCCTTGATCGGGAACAGCCCATGATCGTCCTCGGTCCAAGTGACCGAACCATGCAATTTGCAGAGATAGACGAAGGCGTCGACGGCGGTCCACTTGCGGCTGGCGACGTCGAGCTGCTCGGCCAGGGCATAGCGGAAGATCGCCGGGTTGAAGCGACGTTCCACCACGCCGGAAAAGCCGTTGGCATAGGGAATGCCCAGGCGATCCATCGCCAATTCGCTGAAATGATCGTAGTTGGTCGTGAACACCCACGGTCGGGGCAAGGACCGATCTCGCAGGACCAGTTTCTTGTAGAAGCGCTCGTAAAGGTCGCGCACCGTGGTGTCGCCCTCCGTGGCGAAGGCCCCTTGGGTGACACGGGTCCATAGGAAATCCTGGACCTTCTTGATGATGCCATCGAGAACAGCGCGGTAGGGGTGAAGATCGAGATTCTCGCTCTGGCGCAGCACGAACCGCTGCGCGAACAGCACCTCCATCAAGCGTTCCAGGTTCCGACTGTAGTCCTTCGCCAGGTCGATCCCGAGCGCATCAAGATAATCGAGTTCCGCCTTGGTCAGCCGCCATGGCGCCGGGGCAGCGCCGGCTACCGGCGGATCGCCGTAGAATCCCGCCGCCCGCGCCTCAAGGGTTTCTCCGCAAAACTCCTTGGCCAAGGGCGCCATGGTCGCAATGCCGAGTTCCTTTTTGTCCTTCATCAGGGAGGAACATCCTGCGCCGAGCAAAAACGCGATATTCTTGGCATTCATGGCCTCGGAAATCGCCTGGCGGGCGCTCTCGATCCCCTTGTTCCAGTCAAGTTCCGATGGATCGGCATCGCCGTTCCGCAGAAACTGGAATTTTCGCTCCTCTTCGACTCCGCTCATATACCCCCGATCCTCCCAGTTTCTTATTTGGCTGCGCTGTTCGCGCGCCCGGCTATATCGGCGCACCGCGCCATGAGCGCCTCGAACGGCTCAGCGTCGTCGAAGAGCAGCCCATCCTCGACCATGTGGGCATAGTCCTCCTCCAGCGCCTTCGCACCTTCGCCGACCGGCACGAGCTGCAAGCCGCCGCTGACGGCCGCTGCGTAGTCGATCGGCGTGCGATCAGCGGCCTTTTCCGCGAAGAACATCGACTTGTGCCGGGCGACAGCGTTGGCCAGATCGCGATCGGCGAAAGCAGCTTCTGCGAAGCCGGCTTCATCCAGCCGGACAACGTCGTGCCAATGCCGTGCGAAGCGGTCGCCGCGCAGCCGCTCCTGGAGGCAGAAGACATGGATGGCGGTCGCCTTCTCCCAAAAGGTTCGCTCCGCGTGCATGACGCGCGGCCGGGCCATCGGGAATACCAACCCGTCGATCAGGTCAGCCGCATCGCAGACGACTTCGCGCAGGCTCGCCGGCTCACCCGTCGATCGAGCGCCGAACTCCAGCATGACGCTCGGAGCGACGTAACCGGAGCCGGTCGCGGTCGCCTCATAGTCGATAAACAGCTTCTCATCCTCGACGCGAATGGTCGCCGCCAGACCTTCGGTGGCCAGAGCGTTCGCGATCACGGGCTGCACGGTTTCCGCGACCCATGCCGGCAACCGCCGGCGGACTTCGCTGGACCAGCGCTTTTCCTCGCTTCGGGTTTTCGGCAAACCCTCGCCATTGTCCCCGACCAGATCGGGCGCGATCGCCCGAATGTCATAGGTCAGGTCCACATCCTCTGAAAACCGGCGAATGACCTGATAGGCTTTCGACAGCGACGTGCCGCCCTTGAACACCAGATGTTCGCCGAGCGGTGCGGCGTAGAGGGTCGCCAGCGCCCACACCACCCACACATCCTTTTCGAGAAGATGGGTGGGGCGGCCTGAACGATCGGCCGCGACGCCCAGCGCGTCGCGCCGGTCTTCGGTCGAAAGCTGGAGAAAGACGTCAGCCATACGCCGCCTTTCCGACCCTCTGTGCGAGCCAAGTCGGAAGCTGCGGCGCGGCGGCGACCAGTTCGCCGAACACGCCAGGCGGCATCCTCCGCTTCAATGTCGTGAGCGCGGCCTCCGCCTTTTCCGGGCCGAGCCAAGCCAGCGCCCGCACAGCCTCCCCCGCCGGCCGGTTGGCCAAGGCTAATTGCCAGCGCGGGGCGTGGCGCAATTCCACGACCTGCTTGCCGAGGTGCATTTTTCGGCTGCGCCCAGAGGTCAGATAGACCGAGCGGACGGGCACCTGCGTCGTCAAGCCAAGAGCGTTCGCCGCGGCGGCGCCGTTCGAGACGATGACCTCTCCCTTTTGGGTCGCAAGGGCCTCGACAGCCTGCTCGACCGAAGGCGCGCGTGTGCCGAACCGGCTGGCGATGGGACGCAGATAGAGGCCGCGACCGGCACGGATGAGCTGTCCGCGCTCGGTCAGACGCGACAGTGCCTGATCCACGGCCGCCCGGTTTCCGAGGTGAAGCAAGCTCTTGGCGGACAGGGGGGCGCCTTCGGGCAACCCCGTCGCATGCGCCAGAATCTGTTCTGTCAGCCGTGTCATCGTCTTTCTCCTGTTGGAAATATATGCGAGTTTCTGACAGTTTTCAAGGAACCCCACGAAAACAAGCCCGGATACGGGGAAAGCCTTCCCCTGCGGCCGAGCCCGGGTCTCAGCCGACCCCTTCTGCGGGGAGAGCCCCGCAACGCCCCCAATAGAGTGAGAGTGCAGGCCGGGTTGGCCGTGACGGGTGGAGGACTGGAGAAGAGGTCTCCGGCGCCCGTCGCGGAGAACCGTGATGCTCAGGAAAGATTGCAGCGCACGCCCCGGCTCCAGTCGGGCGAACCTTTATGACGAAATCACCGACAGAATTATCGCCGAGCTGGAGGCCAGCCGCGCGCCTTGGGTCCAGCCCTGGGGATCGGCCTCGGTCAAGGCACCGCTCGCCATGCCGCGGAATGCCGCAACCGGGCGGCACTACTCAGGGATCAATGTGCTGATCCTCTGGGGCGCGGTGATCCAGCACGGCTTTCCCGGCCAGAGCTGGCTCACCTTTCGCCAGGCGCTGTCGCTGGGCGGCAATGTCCGTAAGGGCGAACGCGGCACCACCGTCGTCTATGCCGACCGCTTCACACCGGAAGACGAGAAGCGCCGCGCCCGCGCGACTGGCGAAGAGGCAGCCGCGATCCCGTTCCTCAAGCGCTTCACGGTGTTCAACGCGGCGCAATGCGACGGCTTGCCGGAAGACGTTGCCGTCATCGCTCCACCGCCCCCTTCCGGCCTCATCGAGCCGCAGGTCGAGGCGCTGATCCGGGCGACCGAAATTGACTTCCGCGTCGGCGGCGACCGCGCCTTCTATGCCCCGGCACCCGACTATGTACAGGTGCCGCCGCCCCAGGCCTATTTCGAGCCGATCAACTGGCACCGCACGGCCCTGCATGAGCTGGGGCACGCCACAGGTCATTCGTCCCGGCTCGGCCGCGACCTCTCCGGCGGTTTCGGCACGAAGAAGTACGCCTTCGAGGAGTTGGTCGCCGAAATCAACGCCGCCTTCTGCTGCGCCTCGCTCGGCATCGTGCCGACCGTCCGCCATGCCGACTACATCGGCTCATGGCTGGAGGTGCTGCGCGAAGACAATCGCGCCATCGTCCGCGCCGCCTCCCAGGCCAGCAAGGCGGCCGATTGGCTGCTTGGGTTCTTGCCGGACGCCGATCTCGGGATTGCCGATGACGAGCGCCAGGCGGCGTGACGATCCTGAAAACCGGAAAGGCGGAGAAGCGGGTTTCCGGCTTCACGTCTTTCCGCTTGTCCGGCGCTGCCCTCGGAGAGTGAGAGGGCGGCGCTTCGCTTCGTGACGGGTTGAAGGTTCGAGAGAGAGGCTCTTGAGCGCCCGTCGCGGAGTAACGATCATGGCAACTGCCGTTCAGAAGATCATCCTGTCGTCGGCGCGCGACATCCCCTTCAACAAGTTGGTGCTGAGCCAGTCCAACGTCCGGCGCGTCAAGGCCGGCGTCTCGATCGAGGAATTGGCGGAGTCCATCGCCCGGCGCGGCCTCATCCAGTCCCTACATGTCCGTCCCGTCCTCGACGCCGATGGCGCCGAGACCGGGATGTTCGAGGTGCCCGCCGGCGGCCGCCGCTATCGGGCGCTCGAACTGCTCGCGAAGCAGAAGCGCCTGGCCAAGACCGCGCCGGTGCCCTGCGTCGTCGGCGACGCCAACAGCGACATCCTAGTCGATGAGGTCTCCTTGGTTGAGAATATCGAACGCGCACCGCTCCATCCGCTCGATCAGTTCCGCGCTTTCCAGGCCATGCGCGACAAGGGCATGACCGAGGAAGCCATCGCCGCTGCCTTCTTCGTCGGCGTCAATGTCGTGAAGCAGCGCCTGCGCCTCGCCTCCGTCTCCCCGACTTTGCTCGAAATCTATGCCGACGACGGCATGACCCTCGAACAGCTCATGGCCTTCACCGTCTCCCAGGACCATGCCCGTCAGGAACAGGTCTGGGGGGCAATCAAGGATAGCTGGCAGAAGGAGCCCTATCAAATCCGGCGGCTGCTGACCGAAACCACCGTGCGCGCCTCCGACAAGCGGGCCGTCTTCATTGGCGTCGACGCCTACGAGGCGGCTGGGGGCATCGTGCTGCGCGATCTCTTCCAGTCCGACGATGGGGGCTGGCTGCAAGACCCGGCCCTGCTCGACCGCATGGTAGCCGAGAAGCTGAAGGTCGTGGCCGACGAGATCGCGGGCGAAGGCTGGAAGTGGGTCGAAGCTGCCTTGAGCTTTCCTTATGGCCACCAGCATGGGCTTCGTGAACTGGCCGGCGTCACGATCGATCTGACCGAGGAAGAGCGGGCCACCCGCGAGGCGTTGCGCGATGAATACGACCGGCTCGAAGCCGAATATGCCGAAGCCGACGAATTGCCGGACGAGATCGACGCACGTCTCGGCGAGATCGAACAAGCGCTCGACGCCTTCGAGCAGCGCCCGACGATCTACGATCCGGCCGACATCGCCGGCGCCGGCGTCTTCATCAGCCTCGACGCCGATGGCTCGCTGTCGGTGGATCGCGGCTATGTCCGTCCCGAGGACGAACGTCCCTTCGAGACTGAAGGCAGCGATGCGCCGGAGGTTGACGGTGAAGCTGGCCAGCCGGCCGCGCCCGCCGTTCAACGCGCCGTCATCACCATCGGCGGTCAGCCCGCGGAGCCGGAGGACGATGAGGAGGACGGCATCAAGCCGTTGCCCGAGCGCCTCGTCATCGAGCTGACCGCGCATCGCACTCTCGCTCTGCGCAACGCGGTTGCGGAACATCCCGAGGTCGCCATGACCATGCTGCTGCACAAGCTGGTCAGCGACACCTTCCGGCGCACCGCACCGGCCGGCTGCCTCGAGGCCCGCGTCAATCATATCTTCTTCTCGGCACAGTCCGAGGAGTTGAAGGGCAGCACTCCCGCGCGCGAGGTCGCCGAGCGACACGAGCGCTGGGGCGATCACGTTCCCGCCGACGACCAGGCGCTGTGGGACTGGCTCTCCTTGCTCGACCCCGCCACGCGCCTCGATCTGCTCGCCCATTGCGTCAGCTACGGCGTGAACGCCCTGTTCGAGCGTCCGAACCCTTACGGATCGGGTGTCAGCCAACATGGGCTGGACGTGCGGTTCTCACAGGCCGACCGGCTGGCGCGGGCCACCGGCCTCGACATGGTGGCGGCAGGCTGGCGGCCGACGGTCGGAAACTATCTCGGCCGCGTCACCAAGCCCCGTATCCTCGAAGCCGTGCGTGAGGGCGCTGGCGAACGGGCGGCCCAGCTCATCGACCATCTGAAGAAGGGCGACATGGCCAAAGAGGCCGAGCGCCTGCTGGCCAACACCGGCTGGTTGCCCGAGCCGCTGCGCCTGATCGACCATGACGATGGACAGGCCGACGAACCGGGCGCCGAGACTGGCGCCGGCGACGATGCCGCGTTGCCGGATTTCCTCAGCGGTGACGGCGGCGATGAGGAAGCGGACGAACTCGAGGACGAGGACGCCCTGTCGGTCGCGGCCGAATGACCCTCACGGCGGGGAAGCGGCGTAGGTCGCTTCCCCGCATCTTCGCAAGGAGACCTTCCATGATTGAACCCGATCCATCCGCCACGCGCCGCGTCGTCTTCCAGTATCTCGTGCCCGTTCACGTCGAGGTCGAAGACGGACTCGTCGTTTGCGTCACCGTCATCGACGAGATGCCGGTGCGCGATCCCACCCTGGTCGAGGGTGACGCCGGCTACCTGCCGGAAGCCGTCGCCGCTTCAGATGACGGTCAGCCCTGGCC
>NZ_JAUQTZ010000174.1:0-11713 GCF_059803845.1 Rhizobium sp. UFLA01-1127
CCTCGGACAGCTGGCGCGTCACTTTCCGTGGGACGGGAACCCACGGCGCCAAGCCGCATCTCGGCAAGGATCCGATCACGGCCGCGGCAACCTTTCTTTCTGCGCTTCAGACCATTGTCGGGCGGGTGGTCGATCCGCTGCAGCCGGCCGTCGTCAGCGCCTGCTCTTTGCAGGCGGGCGATCCCAAGGCACTGAACGTCATTCCCGACACCGTCGAGATCGGCGGCACGGCGCGCGCCTACACACCTGGTGTCCGCGATCAGCTCGAGGAGGAGATCGGACGCCTCGCGCATGGGACGGCCGCCATGTTCGGGATTACCGCCGACTATCGGTTCGAGCGCCGCATTCCGCCCGTCGTGAATGATGCCGATGCCACGGAGCGGGCGTTGAAGGCAGCAAAAACAGTCTTTGGCGAGAAGGTGCTGACTCGTTTTCCGCCCTCGACCGCCGGCGACGATTTCGCCTTTTTCGGCCAGAATGCTCCGGGCTGCTATGTCTGGCTCGGCAACGGCCCGGCCATCGACGGCGCACTGCACCACAACACGGCCTATGACTTCAACGACGAGGCAATTGCCTCCGGCGTGGCTTTCTGGACGACGCTGGTAGAGCAGGAGCTGGGGGAGGGGGGTGACCAAGGCGCAGCCGATAGCAGGCAAGGAAGAACCTAAAACTCCTCAAGCACCGGCGTCTCCAGCACCCGTCCCGCCGCGACATCGGCAATGCCGCGATCCGTCTGATGCGGCCCGGCGTTGCAGGCAAGCGTTGCGCCGAAGCAGGCTTTGAAGACGAGATAGGGCGGATTCCAGCCGACAAGATTATCCATCGCGTCGCGGACAGCGCAGAAGGCGAGGGCGGTTTCCTCGAGCGGTGCATCGCTGACGAGGCCTGAGAGCGGCAGGGGCAACAGCGCCTCGATCCTGCCGTCGCGCGCGACGGCTAGGCCGCCGCTGGCCTCGATCACGGCATTGGCGGCGATTGCCATATCCGCTGTATTGCCGCCGAAAACCGTCAGGTTGTGGCTGTCATGCGAAACAGTCGTGCAGAAGGCGCCGCGCCATTCGCCCCAGCCGGCCAGAAAGCCGACGCGTGGCCGGCCATCCGCCTTGCCGTGACGATGGGCAACGGCGATCATGGTGGTTCCTTCCGGCGGCACGACGAAGCCGTCCCGCACGTCGGCCTCGGTCTCTCCCCATTGCGTGAAGCGCGGCTGGTCGATGGTCGCAAGCCGCACGCGGCTGCCCGCTGCCGCCACACGGAAATCGTTTTCGCCGAGCGGCGTCAGCTTGACCGAATTGCGCAGCGGTGCGGGGTCGGCGCGCTCGACGATGCCGATCATCCGGCCGGCATCGGCAACGGCTGCGCCATTGGCGATCACATATCGGGCCTTGAAACGCCGTAGATCTTCGAAGAGGACGATATCCGCGCGTCGCCCGGCCGCGATCAGGCCGAGATCGCTGCGGCCCAGCCGCATGGCAGCATTCAAGGTCGCTGCCCGCAAGGCCCATTCGGCCTTGAGGCCATAACCGACGAGACGGCGCACCACATCATCGAGGCCGCCACGCTCATGAAGGTCATCGGGAAAGACGTCGTCGGTACAAAGCGTCACGGTCTGCGGCAGAAAGCCGAGATCGTTGATGACGCCGACGAATTGCGGCAGCAGATGGTCGTGCGAGCCGCGAAGCTCGATCGCCAGACCCGCCGAGAGTTTGGCGAGCAGGTCGCCGCCGGAGGTGAGCTCATGATCGGAAGAGACACCGGCCGCCATGAAAGCGTTGAGATCCGCACCCTCCAGGCTGCGGGCATGGCCGCAGATCATCTTGCCCGAACGCAGCCCGGCATCGATGATTGCGCCGGCACGCGGATCGCCATTGATCACCTCGCGCATCGTCATGACTTCCGCAACGCCGCCGATCTCGGGCCAGGTCAGCATCTCCGTCATGGCTGCCGCATCGAAATCGGCGCCGGCCAACTCCAGCCCAGGCGCGGAGGGTACGCAGGAGGGCGCCAGCGGCACGACCCGCAGCGGCAGTCGCCGCGTCGCCTTTATTGCCCAGCGCACGCCATCCAGACCGTGCACATTGCCGAATTCATGCGGATCCCAGACGATCGTCGTTACGCCGCGCGGCAGCACGGCCTCGGCATAGCTTGCCGGCGTCACCATCGAGCTTTCGATATGCATATGGGTGTCGATCAGCCCGGGCGAGACGAAGCAGCCCCGGGCATCGATCGTCCGTGCCGCGTCCCTGCGGCCACCAGGCGCATGCACGCTTGCGATCAGCGGGCCGACGATGCCGATATCGGCGGCACGGATCTGGCCGGTCACCATATCGACAAGGCGGCCGTCCACAATCAGCAGATCGAAGGGTTGATCGCCGCGCGCAGCGGCGACTGCGCGTGAGCGCAGCTCCGGAGCATTCAGGTCCGCCGGTTCGTCAGTATCTTCGCTCATCGGCCGGCCTCCAGAAGCAGCGCATCAAAGATGATCCGGCGTGCCTTCTCCCTATCGATATCGGCGGCGAAATGAGCATTGAACACTGCATGCGAGGCACGCGTTTCGACGACGGTGCGCCCGCGCGTATGCTGCCCGTGCAATTCCGCCTCGATCCGCGCGTGCCGAAGGGTAGCGATCTCCGGCTCGGCGAAAATGGCGGCCGCCGTCGGATCGTAGATTGCCATGGCCGGCCTGCCGCGGCTGATGGCGATATTGACGTAACCTTCCAGCAGGTCGGCGAGCAGCTGCGCCTTTTCGCCCTCCGTCTTACGGAGACGGGCGACATCTTCCGGCCAGGCCAGCACCTTGCGGCAAATGTCGAGATCGATCATGTGCAGCGGCAGGCTATGCGCCAGCACAATGGCGAGCGCCTCGGGATCGGCAAAGGCGTTGAATTCCGCCGATGCCGTATGATTGCCGGCAGTGACGCCGCCGCCCATCCATGTCAGCTCGTCGATGCGCGCGGCAAGATCCGGCCGGGCCAGCGCCAGCGCCGCAATGTTCGTGAGCGGCCCAAGCGCCAGAATGCGTTTCGGCCCCTTCCCATCCGAAAGCCAGTCGCAGAGTGCGCCGAAAGCATCGCTCATCGGAAGCGGATCGGCCGGTGGCAGGCTCCTGCCGGTCGTGGGAATGCCGGTTTGGCCGAGAATGCCTTGCGCCGTTTCCAGCATGCAAAGGACAGGCAGCTCGCGGCCCGTATGGATTGGAAAGGTCCAGCCGAAAACGGCAGCAGCGCTCGCCGCATTGGCCTGGACATGCGACAGCGGCGCGTTGCCGCTCACCAGCGAAACGCCGTCGATGACAAGATCCGAATGCGCGACCACCAGAATGGCGGCAATGTCATCGAACCCCATGTCGGTATCGATCCAGATTCCCATATTCTCTCGCAATCGATCTTAACCAGATGGTGCGACGGTAGCCTCGGCTCGCTCCGAATGACGGCAAGGTTTGCCGCCGGGGCGAAAACGGTTGCGGGACGCGCGCAGGAAATGGGCGCGTCCCGCGGATCGCTTAGCCGGCGAGTGCGTCGAGGACGCGGACCCAGGAGCGGATACCCTTATGGTAGGACCGCAGCTCGTACTTCTCGTTCGGTGAGTGGATGCGGTCGTCGGAGAGACCGAAGCCGATGAGCAGCGATTCCATGCCGAGCATCTTCTGGAAATCGCCGACGATAGGGATCGAGCCGCCCATGCCGATGACGATGGCGGGCTTCGGCCATTCATCGGAGAGGGCCGTCTTCGCCTTGGTCAGGGCCGGCGAATCGTATGAAAGCTGGATGGCCGGCGAGCCGCCGTGCTCATGGAATTCCACCGAGCAATCGGCCGGTATTTTCGAATGCACGTAGGCACGGAAGCTCTCGCGGATCGCGGCCGGATTCTGCTGGCCGACGAGGCGGAACGAAACTTTCGCCGATGCCTTGGCCGCGATCACGGTCTTGAAGCCGGCGCCGGTGTAGCCGCCCCATATACCGTTGACCTCGGCCGTCGGCCGCGCCCAGGTGAGTTCCATCACCGAACGGCCCTTTTCGCCCGAGGGAACCGAGAGGCCCACCTCGCCGAGGAATTTTTCGGCAGTCATGCCGAGCGTTTCCCAGGAGGCCTTGATGTTGGCCGGCGTTTCCTCGACACCGTCGTAGAAGCCGGGAAGCGTCACGCGCGCCGCCTCATCATGCAGCCCGGCCAGGACATCGGTGAGGATATGGATCGGATTGGCGGCAGCGCCGCCGAAGAGGCCTGAATGCAGGTCGCGGTCGGCTGCGGTGATGACGATTTCCTCGCCCACCAGCCCACGCAGGCCGGCAGAGATCGCCGGCGTATCGCCATCCCACATGCCGGTATCGCAAACGAGCGCGAAATCCGCCTTCAGTTCGGCGGCATTGGCTTCGAGGAAGGGCTTGAGCGAGGGCGAGCCGGATTCCTCTTCGCCTTCGAACAGGATGGTGATGCGCACGGGCAGCGTGCCCCTGGTTTCCTTGTAGGCGCGAACGGCCTCGACGAAGGTCATGAGCTGGCCCTTGTCGTCGGAGGTGCCGCGGCCGGTCAGGACCTTGCGGCCATTGCCCATGTCCTTGATGGACGGAGCGAAGGGATCGCTTTCCCAGAGTTCGATCGGATCGACCGGCTGCACGTCGTAGTGACCGTAGAAAAGCACATGCGGCGCGTCGGCGCTGCCGGCATCGTGGTGGGCAACCACCATCGGATGGCCGGGCGTGTCGCGCACGGAGGCCTTGAAGCCCAGCGAGTTCAGATAAGACGTCAGCCATTCGGCCGCCTTGCGGCATTCCGCCTTGTAATCCGGGTCCGTCGAGATGGACTTGATGCGCAGCAGCTCGAAGAGATTGTCGAGACTGGAAGGGAGGTTCTGATCGGCGCGGTCGAGAACGGGCGATAGATCGGTCATATCCGACTCCTTACATGAGATTTGGAGCGACGATAGACCAAAGGCAGACCGGTTTCGAGGCGTTAAAACTGAAAATTTACCGTAGCTTGTCCCCTTGGATCGAGCCTTGCTCTTATCAAATACTCAAGGCACAAGAATCCGAAAGATCGCCACGTGCTTCAGAGTTGCCTGGCATTCTCCAGGATGCGCCGGATATATTCCAGCAGCAGTTCGCGTTCGAATTGACGAAAGTCTTTGAAAAGGTCTGTGTCCGCGGCCATGGCCGCTTCGATGGCTTCCGCCTGCATGGCCGCGGCCTTGCTCGTCAGGAATATCAGCTGCGCCCGCTTGTCCGACGGATGCGGGCGGCGCTCCACCAGCCCGTCTCGTTCCATGCGTGACAGCGTATTGGCCATCGTCGCCTGCTCGATATCGACCCTTTCAAGCAATTGTTTCTGTGTGAGCCCGTCCTCGGACCACAATTCCAGCAGGATAGGAAACTGGCCGGGGGAAAAACCGAGCCTTGCCGCGCGTTGCTGTAACGAGCGAGCGAATCCTTTCGCCATTTGACTGGCAAGGTAGGCGGCGGAGTCCATCCGGTTAAATCCCATGATTGCAAATATGCCGACAATTCAAAATCAAGACAATCCGGAATTCTCGGGTAGACGTGCTTGGGAATCGGCAACTTGGGTTTATTTTTTAACAGTCAAGGGTTGTATTTTTCGGCATGAAAAAGCCGCCATGGCCTGGAGGGCGCCATGGCGGCTCGTAAAGGGGGACAAAGGCCCGGAGAGGGGATAGGCCTTTGTCCAAGTCTGACGTGGCGGGGGACAGGCCGGTTGTCAGACCCTCGGCGCATCAATCGCCGGTGATTAAGATTTGTGGTTCCGAATGTGGTTTTTCAAGGGAATGCGCAGATTAGATTGATTAAAATTTAGTAAAGTTTCGGTGAGAGATTCGGCTTTCCCCAGGCGCTGTAAAATTGAAGTTTATATGGACGTTGGAGGTGCGTCACGCTATCCATGCTTCCATGAAAAAAGGTGATCATCTCTTCCTCGTCGACGGCTCCGGTTTCATATTCCGGGCCTTCCATGCCCTGCCGCCGCTGACGCGCAAGTCCGATGGGTTGCCTGTCGGTGCCGTCTCCGGTTTCTGCAACATGCTGTGGAAGCTGCTGACCTCGGCGCGTGATACCTCCGTCGGGGTAACGCCCACCCATTTCGCCGTCATTTTCGACTATTCCTCGAAGACGTTCCGCAAGGAAATTTTCCCGGAATACAAGGCCAATCGTTCGGCGCCACCGGAAGAGCTGGTCCCGCAATTCGGGCTCATCCGCGAGGCGACACGCGCCTTCAACCTGCCTTGCATCGAGACCGATGGCTTCGAAGCAGACGACATCATCGCGACCTACGCCCGTCAGGCGGAAGCGGCCGGCGCCGATGTGACGATCATCTCGTCCGACAAGGATCTGATGCAGCTCGTCACGCCCATGGTCCATATGTATGACAGCATGAAGGACAAGCAGATCGGCATTCCCGACGTCGTCGAGAAATGGGGCGTACCGCCGGACAAGATGATCGACCTGCAGGCCATGACCGGCGATTCGGTCGATAACGTACCGGGCATTCCCGGCATCGGCCCGAAGACGGCGGCGCAGCTTCTGGAAGAGTTCGGCGATCTCGATTCCCTGCTTGCCCGTGCTGGCGAGATCAAGCAGCAGAAGCGCCGCGAAAACATCATTGCCAACGCCGAGCTTGCCCGCATTTCCCGTCAGCTTGTGACGCTGAGGACGGATGTGCCGTTGGAGCTTGCGCTCAATGAGCTGGTGCTGGAGCCGCAGAACGGTCCGAAGCTGATCGGCTTCCTGAAAGCCATGGAATTTACGACGCTGACGCGGCGCGTGGCGGAGGCCTGCGATTGCGATGCGGCGGCGATCGAGCCCTCCGTCGTCAAGATCGAGTGGGGTGAGGGCGCCCATGGCCCGGATCTCGATGTCGGTGACAATGTCGATCTCGTCGCCGGCAGCGTTGTCGAGGCGGAAGGGGCGTCCGTTCCGGCACCGTCGGCCAAGGCGCGTCTGGCTTTGGATGGCACCGCTGAACCCGAGGACCTCGCCAAGGCGCGCGCTGCAAGTTTCGCCAACGCGCCGATCGATCATTCGAAATATGTGACCATTCGCGATATCGCCGTCCTCGATCAATGGATCGCGGATGCGCGCGAGACCGGCATCGTCGCCTTCGATACCGAGACGACGTCGCTCGATGCGATGCAGGCCGAAATCGTCGGCTTCTCGCTGGCGATAGCCGACAACCGCGATGATCCCACAGGCGGCTCCATCCGCGCCGCCTATGTCCCGCTCAATCACAAGACCGGGGTCGGCGACCTCCTCGGCGGCGGTCTGGCGGACAATCAGATCCCGCTGCGCGAGGCCCTGCCGAGATTGAAAGCGCTGCTGGAGGATACATCTATCCTCAAGATCGCGCAGAATTTGAAATACGACTACCTGCTGATGAGGCGCTACGGCATCGAGACCAAGGCCTTCGATGATACCATGCTCCTGTCCTACGTGCTCGATGGCGGCTCGAATGCCACGCATGGCATGGACAGCCTTTCGGAGCGCTGGCTCGGTCATACGCCGATCGCCTACAAGGACGTTGCCGGCAGCGGCAAATCCAATGTCACCTTCGATCTCGTCGATATCGACCGTGCCACGGCCTATGCCGCCGAGGATGCCGATGTGACGCTGCGCCTGTGGCTCGTGCTGAAGCCGCGGCTTGCTGCGGAGAAGCTTTCGGCCGTCTACGAGCGGCTGGAGCGGCCGCTCGTGCCGGTGCTTGCCCATATGGAAGAGCGCGGCATCACCATCGACCGGCAGATCCTCTCGCGCCTTTCCGGCGAGCTGGCACAGGGCGCCGCCGCCCTTGAGGACGAGATCTATACGCTGGCCGGCGAGCGCTTCAACATCGGCTCCCCGAAGCAGCTCGGCGATATCCTCTTCGGCAAGATGGGATTGGCCGGCGGCAGCAAGACCAAGACCGGCCAGTGGTCGACCTCGGCCCAGGTGCTGGAGGATCTGGCGGCCGCGGGCTTCGAGCTGCCGCGCAAGATCGTCGACTGGCGCCAGCTCACCAAGCTGAAATCCACCTATACGGATGCTTTGCCGAGCTACGTCCATCCTGAGACGAAGCGCGTTCACACCTCCTATTCGCTGGCATCGACCACGACCGGGCGCCTGTCGTCCTCCGAGCCGAACCTGCAGAATATTCCGGTGCGCACGGCTGAAGGCCGCAAGATCCGCACGGCCTTCATTTCGACGCCGGGCCACAAGCTCGTCTCCGCCGACTACAGCCAGATCGAACTGCGCGTACTGGCGCATGTCGCCAATATCCCGCAGCTCAAGCAGGCTTTCGAAGACGGAATCGACATTCACGCGATGACGGCATCCGAAATGTTCGGCGTGCCGGTGGAGGGCATGCCGAGCGAGGTGCGCCGCCGCGCCAAGGCGATCAACTTCGGCATCATCTACGGCATTTCAGCCTTCGGCCTCGCCAACCAGCTTTCCATCGAGCGCTCGGAAGCCGGCGACTACATCAAGAAGTATTTCGAGCGCTTCCCCGGCATCCGCGACTACATGGACGGCACCAAGCAGGCTGCCCGCGACAAGGGCTATGTCGAGACCATCTTCGGTCGCCGCATCCATTTCCCGGAAATCCGCTCTTCCAACCCGTCCGTCCGCGCCTTCAACGAGCGTGCCTCGATCAACGCGCCGATCCAGGGCTCAGCCGCCGACGTCATCCGCCGCGCCATGATCAAGATGGAGCCCGCGCTTGCTTCGGCCGGACTCGGCGATCGCGTCCGCATGCTCCTGCAGGTGCATGACGAACTGATCTTCGAGGTCGAGGATGCCGATGTCGAGCGCACGACGCCGATCATCGTCTCGGTCATGGAAAATGCCGCCATGCCGGCGGTCGATATGGCCGTGCCGCTGAAGGTCGATGCGCGCGCCGCCCATAATTGGGATGAGGCGCATTGAGATGCCTATCCCGCCCCTTGCGGGCGGGAAAGCAAAATCAGCATTTAGCCGTCAGGGTAAATGCTAGATTTTGCAAGGGCGTGGGTAGGTAGGGGCGCACCAGTGTCCTGGAACGGAATGAGCAAGAAAAGATCCCCTCTCCTGCAATTTCAATAGCTTAGAAATTGCGCTTGGCTTCGCGTACGCGGAGCTTCCGGTAGCGCAATTCCTAAACTAGTGAAATTGCTTTCTCGCCCGCCAGGGGCGAGATTGTCCAACTTCACTTCTCAATCAGCGCTTTCAGCACGGAAATGATAGCGCGCTCGGCCTCTTCGAGCGTGCCGCTATTGTCGATATCGGCAACATCGTAGCTGCCCTGGAGGGTGAGGGTACTGCGCTCCAGCCGCTTCAGCACGTCTTCTCGGCTCTCGCGTCCGCGCGCCATCAGGCGCTCGGCCAGCACTTCGCGTGACGCCGTGATGTTGATGACTTTCAGACGCGGGAATGCGGCCTGGAAATGATGCAGCGCCGAGCGCGAGCCGTTGGCGATGACCAGATGGCCCCGCGCAAGCTCATCGAAGACATCGGCGGGAATGCCGTATTTCAGACCGTGCGCGTCCCAAGAGACGGCGAAGGCGCCTGCATGTTCCATCGCATCGAAATCCGCGTCGGAAACGCTTCTGTGGTCCTCATTGCCGGCATCACCGTCGCGCGTGATCACGCGACGCACGAAATGTACGTCAGGCCGGCCGGCAAAATGCCGGGCGGCCAGATTCATCAGCGTATCCTTGCCGGCGCCGCTCGGCCCGACGACGACAGCAAGCGTGCCTGCCACCGGAGTCGCCGGATTAGCCGGCTTGGTATTCGGATCCGCGCTCATGCGACCCGCCGCCCCTCCCGCCAGACGGAGCGCGTGACCGGAACGCCGTGATCGCGGCGAACGCGTACGATATCGGCGCGCAAGCCTTCTGCGATACGGCCGCGGTCGTTCAGGCTAACGGTCCTTGCCGGCGTTGCCGTCACCATGGCGATCGCCTGCGGCAGCGAAATGCCCTCGACTTCGTCCGCGAGAATGAAGGGTGCATGCAGCAGGCTGAGCGGCACGTAGTCGGAGGAAAGCACATCGAGCACGCCAAGCTCGGCAAGGTCGCGGGCGGCAATATTGCCCGAGTGCGATTTGCCGCGCACGATGTTCGGCGCGCCCATCAGCACGCTCATGCCGGCGCCGTGCGAAGCCTTCGCGGCGTCGATGCTGGTCGGGAACTCCGCCAGGCGGACGCCGTAATTGATGGCTTCGTCGACATGGGCGAGCGTTGCGTCGTCATGGCTGGCAACGGTAATGCCGCGCTCGGCGCAGACCTTGGAGATCACGTCGCGATGCGGCGTCGCATATTTGGCCGATTCTTCCTGGCGCTTGGCGACGAATTTGGCAAAGGCCTCGTCGCTGAGCCCGCGCTTCTTCTGGTAGTAGAAGATGTACTGATCCATGGTCTGGAATTGGCGCTGGCCCGGCGCATGGTCCATCAGCGAGACCAGACGCACGTATGGGTCCTTCTCGAAATCCTGGAAGTGATCGAGAACGTTGTCGGAAGAAACCTCGCAGCGCAGATGGATCAGGTGATCGGCCCGCAGGCGGTCTTCGCGCTGGGCCGCCTGGATGGCGTCGGCCATGTCGCGCATCTCGCCCTTTTCGAAACCGCCGTCTTCGTCCGAGCCCATGCGCAGGCAGTCGAATACCGTGGTAATGCCCGAGGTGACGATCTGGGCGTCATGCGCCTGGATCGCTGCCGTCTTGTTCCAGCGAACGCCAGGACGTGGGGAGTAATGCGCTTCGAGATGGTCGGTATGCAGCTCGACGAGGCCAGGGATCAGATAATCGCCCTCGAAATCCTCGCCGATCTCGGACCTGCCTTCGGAAATGGCGGCGATACGACCGTCGCGGATCAGCACGGAACCCTCGACGATCTTGTCTTCGAGGACGATGCGGGCGTTGGAAAGGACGGTCTCTTTGGTCATATCGGCTCTTTCATATTAGGCGCCGGCAAGCGGCAGCCAGGAACGGACGGTAAAGGGAGCGCCGCGCTCTTCTTCGATGAAGATGGCGAGGCCGGAAATATCGAGCGGCTTGCCGGTATGGTCGGCGAAGCGCGCGCGCAGGACGTCGTGCATGCCGGCTTGACGCTCGGCCGGAACCGGTCCCGTCAGCGTCATATGGAAGCGGAACTCGTCGTTGACGTAAGGATAGCCCCAGCGCAGCAGGTTGGCGCGCTGCGGTTCGGTCAGGCCCTCCGGCTTGCGCCGGGCGATATCGTGATCGGAAAGCGGCGCGCGGAATGGCTCGAAGGCCTTGACGACGCGAAAGGCGAAATCCTGCAGCGGCTGGTAGAGCGAGCCCGGCACGAGCGCGAAGAAATGGCCGAGCTGGCCAAGCACCAGCTCCGGAATGGTAAAAGCCTTCGTCTGAGAGGCGAATTCGGCGGCGACATCGAGAAGGTCGCGCTCGGTCACCGAGCCGGCAAGCTCGAAGGGCGCCTTCAGAGTGGCATGGAAGCCGTAGCGGCGTGGATCGGCCGTCAGCTCGGCATGATCTTCCGGCACGGGACCCATGGCTTTATCGGAAAAAATCTCGTCGGAAAACGCGTCTCGTCCCAACCAGCGGGCGGCAAGCGAGGTCAACGGATCGTCTTTGGGCGGCGTGAAATAGAGAGCATAGCGCAAGGCTGCATTCCTTGGAAAAATCGGCTGCGCGGGACACTGTTGGGTGATTTGCGACAAACCGCAAGAGCAGCAAGGCAGCAACGGTTCGAATCCGGCTAAAGCCGGCTTGACCG
>NZ_JAUQTZ010000175.1:0-11498 GCF_059803845.1 Rhizobium sp. UFLA01-1127
GTTGCCGCTCAGGGCGGCATCGCCGCTTCATTGCGCAACATGACCCCGGACAGCTGGCAGTGGCATCTCTACGATACCGTCAAGGGCTCCGACTGGCTCGGCGACGTCGATGCAATGCAGTACATGGTCATGGAAGCGCCGAAGGCCGTCTACGAACTCGAGCATTACGGCGTGCCCTTCTCGCGCAACGAAGAAGGCAAGATCTATCAGCGCCCGTTCGGCGGCCACATGCAGAACTATGGCGAAGGACCGCCGGTGCAGCGCACTTGCGCTGCTGCCGACCGCACAGGCCACGCCATCCTGCACACGCTTTACGGCCAGTCGCTGCGCAACAACGCGGAATTCTTCATCGAGTATTTTGCGCTCGACCTCATCATGTCCGATGATGGCAGCCGCTGCACCGGCGTCGTTGCCTGGTGCCTCGACGACGGCACGATCCATCGTTTCGCCGCCAAGATGGTGGTGCTGGCGACCGGTGGCTATGGCCGCGCCTATTTCTCGGCGACCTCGGCCCATACCTGCACCGGCGATGGCGGCGGCATGGTGGCCCGTGCCGGCCTGCCGCTGCAGGACATGGAATTCGTTCAGTTCCATCCGACCGGCATCTACGGTTCGGGCTGCCTGATCACCGAGGGTGCGCGCGGCGAAGGCGGCTATCTCGTCAATTCCGAGGGCGAGCGCTTCATGGAACGCTACGCTCCTTCGGCCAAGGACCTTGCCTCGCGCGACGTCGTTTCGCGCTGCATGACGCTGGAAATCCGCGAGGGCCGCGGCGTCGGCAAGAACAAGGACCACATCTTCCTGCACCTCGACCATCTCGATCCGGCCGTTCTGCATGAGCGCCTTCCGGGTATCTCGGAGAGCGCCCGCATCTTCGCCGGGGTCGATGTGACCCGCGATCCGATCCCGGTCCTGCCGACCGTTCACTACAATATGGGCGGCATTCCCACGAACTATTGGGGCGAAGTGCTGAACGCCGACAGCAGCAATCCCGAGCGCGTGCTGCCGGGCCTGATGGCCGTCGGCGAAGCCGGCTGTGCTTCAGTGCATGGCGCCAACCGCCTCGGCTCGAACTCGCTGATCGATCTTGTGGTCTTCGGCCGCGCCGCCGCCATCCGTGCCGGCCAGGTCGTCGACCGCAACAGCCCGGTTCCGCCCGTCAATGTTGCCGCCTGCGACAAGATCATGGATCGCTTCGATCGCCTGCGTCATGCCAGCGGCTCGACGCCGACAGCAGCGCTTCGCGAGAAGATGCAGCGCGCCATGCAGGAAGATGCCGCCGTGTTCCGTACGCAGGAATCGCTGGAATCCGGCTGCCGCCGCCTTTCGGAAATCTGGAAGGAATTGCCAGACATCAAGGTCACCGACCGTTCGCTGATCTGGAATTCCGACCTCGTCGAAACGCTCGAACTGCACAATCTGATGGCCAACGCCATCACGACGATCTACGGCGCCGAGGCCCGCAAGGAAAGCCGTGGCTCGCATGCCCGCGAAGACTATACCGAGGGCAAGTTCGCCGGCCGCGACGACGAGAACTGGCGCAAGCATACGCTTGCCTGGGTCAATGATGCGGGCGACGTGAAGCTCGACTATCGTCCCGTTCACACCGACCTGATCGCCGAAGGCATCGATCCGCACAAGATCGAGCCGAAGGCACGCGTGTACTGATCTGAGAGGAACTGACCATGGTTGAACTCGCTCTCCCCAAGAACTCTCAGATGCGCGAAGGCAAGGTCTGGCCGAAGCCGGTCGGCGCCAAGAACACGCGCGAATTCCGCGTCTATCGCTGGAGCCCGGATGACGGCCAGAACCCGAGCATCGACACCTATTATATCGATATCGACGACTGTGGCCCGATGGTGCTCGACGGTCTGCTCTACATCAAGAACAAGATCGACCCGACGCTGACGCTGCGCCGCTCCTGCCGCGAAGGCATCTGCGGCTCCTGCGCGATGAATATCGACGGCACCAACACGCTTGCCTGCACCAAGGGCATGGACGAGATCAACGGCACGGTGAAGATCTACCCGCTGCCGCATATGCCCGTCGTCAAGGACCTCGTGCCGGATCTGACGAATTTCTATGCGCAGCACCGCTCGATCGAGCCCTGGCTGAAGACGGTATCGCCGCCGCCGGCCAAGGAATGGAAGCAGAGCCACGAGGACCGCCTGAAGCTCGACGGCCTCTACGAGTGCATTCTGTGCGCCTGCTGCTCGACCTCCTGTCCGAGCTACTGGTGGAACGGCGACCGTTACCTCGGCCCGGCCGTCCTGCTGCAGGCCTATCGCTGGCTGATCGATTCCAGAGACGAAGCCAAGGGCGAACGCCTCGACAATCTCGAGGACCCCTTCCGCCTCTATCGCTGCCACACGATCATGAACTGCGCCCAGACTTGTCCGAAGGGCCTGAACCCGGCCAAGGCAATCGCCGAAATCAAGAAGATGATGGTCGAGCGGCGGGTCTGACCCGCCGTTTGGCTTTCTTGCATGCCGGCTGGTCCCGGGACGCCAGAAGCCCCGCTCCGATGGAACGACAAGGACGGCGCATAGAAATATTCGCCGGCGGAAGCTGGGTCTGTGCAGGGATCGTTTCAGGGAGACAGCGCAACGGATGGAGGCTTGCAGAAGCCAGTGCCGGATGGAATGCCGAATTTGCCGTCCGTCGTGAATTTGGATGAGGTCCACTGGGCAGTGCCTTGAAACCACCGGATTCTTGTCCAGCTATGGCCTTCGGTAATTTGTGGCGGTATCGACTTGATTAACCAAAGTGAAATACGATAATTCGGACATCATTAAACATCACTTTGCAGATGTCAGCGGTGGACAATCATTTAGGAGTGTGATGATGCGGTTTAGATATGCAGTGACGGCTGCGGCGATTGGTCTGTCGCTTGCCGGTTGCCAGCGCACGGCATACAATAACGACAGTTATTCTGCCCCGCCACTGCAGGCGCAGCCTGTTCCTTCCGTGCAATCCAGCCAGCTTCCGCCCGCAGGCGCCGGCAACGGTTCGCAATTTCCGGCGGCTCCGGCGGGCGCGCCGAATGCAGGCAATCCGCAGCAGCAGCAGGCGATGGCTGCGTCGGCCATGGACGTTACCAAGGAATCGATGGTCGGCAGCTGGAAGGTCAGCAATGGCGGATCGAGCTGCGACATGTTCCTGACGCTGACCAACCTCGGCAGCGGCTCGCGCGGCGGTACGCGCGGCTGTGCGGGCGAACTCACCTCGATGGGGTCGTGGGAAGTTTCCGGCAAGCAGGTCCTCCTGAAAAATCGTGACGGCTCGACGATCGGCACGCTCTACAAGACGGCCGCTGCCCGTTTCGACGGTTCGACCGCCTCCGGTCAGCCGCTCAGCCTCAGCCGATAAGCTTATTTGAAAGGGCAGCACCTTTTGGGTGCTCCCCTATTTTGCACAGGCGGATATTTCCCCATGCAGCCCATGCCAGATTATTCGATCAGCGTCTGCGAACAGCTTAAGGCGCTGACGGCGTCCGGATCCTTGACTGTGGATTCGGCGCAGATGGATGTGGCGAAAATGCTGGACCGGGTGCTTGCCGACCTCAAGCGGAAGCGCCCAGCCGCCAAATCCAGCGCACTCGGCTGGATGTTTGCCGCGCGCAAGAAGTCGGTGGAGACGATCAAGGGCCTCTACATTCACGGCAGCGTCGGCCGCGGCAAGACCATGTTGATGGACATGTTCTTCTCGATGGCGCCGTGCGAGAAGAAGCGCCGGGCACATTTTTTCGAGTTCATGACCGATGTGCACAATCGCATCGCGGCACAGCGGCTGAAATTCAAGAACGGCGAAACCAAGCAGGCCGATCCCATACCGCCCGTTGCCGCCGACCTCTACGCCGAGGCCGAGCTGCTGTGCTTCGATGAATTCACGGTCACGGACATTGCCGATGCGATGATCCTTTCGCGGCTGTTTTCCGAGCTGTTTTCGCTTGGCTGCGTGCTGATCGCCACATCGAATGTTGAACCGGACAATCTCTATCGCGATGGGCTCAACCGCGGCCTCTTTTTGCCGTTCATCGATCTCCTGAAAAGACATGTCGATATCGTGACGCTGGATTCGCCGACCGACTACCGCATGGAGAAGCTGAACAGCCAGCCCGTCTATCTCACGCCGCTCGACCAGCGCACCGAGATGGCGATGGATGCATCCTGGGTGCAGGCGCTGCATGGACGCAAGGCGCAGCCGATGGAAATCCCGATGAAGGGGCGCTCCATCCATGTGCCGCTTGCGGTCGACCGCATGGCGCGCTTCTCTTTCGCCGATCTCTGCGAAGCGCCGCTCGGACCTGCCGATTTTCTCGCCATCGCCGAACGCTTCGATACGATCTTCTTCGATCGCGTGCCGACGCTCGGGCCGGAAAAGCGCAACCAGACGAAGCGTTTCATCATTCTGATCGATACGCTTTACGACCATAATATCCGCCTTTACGTCTCCGCGGCTGCCATGCCGGAGGATCTCCTGGAAGTGCGGCGCGGGACGGAAGGCTTCGAATTCAACCGCACGGCCTCGCGGCTTTTCGAGATGCGCAGTGCTGAATATCTTGCCCAGACTCCGGCCAGACGCGCCGCCGAGTAACAATTCGGTGACAGGATATATTACGTTTACGTAAGAATTTTTCGATCTAACCGATTGAAATTCCTGATCCAAAAATAATCAATTGCCAATTTCTGCCTTTCGGTCTATGCGATTGGCGGCTATTGTGGATGCCTTTCACGGTGTCCCGCCACGGATTTTGATCGCAAAGGATACACCGAAATGGCGCGCAACAAGATCGCACTTATTGGTTCTGGCATGATTGGTGGCACGCTGGCGCATCTCGCCGGCCTGAAGGAACTGGGCGATATCGTCCTGTTCGACATCGCGGACGGCATCCCTCAGGGCAAGGGTCTCGACATCGCCCAGTCTTCGCCGGTCGAAGGCTTCGACGCCAACTTGACCGGCGCCAGCGACTATTCCGCGATCGAAGGCGCCGACGTCTGCATCGTCACGGCAGGCGTTCCCCGCAAGCCGGGCATGAGCCGCGACGATCTTCTCGGCATCAACCTCAAGGTCATGGAACAGGTCGGCGCCGGCATCAAGAAGTATGCCCCGAACGCTTTCGTGATCTGCATCACCAACCCGCTCGACGCCATGGTCTGGGCGCTGCAGAAGTTCTCGGGCCTGCCGAGCAACAAGGTCGTCGGCATGGCCGGCGTGCTCGACTCGTCGCGCTTCCGCCTCTTCCTCGCCAAGGAATTCAACGTATCCGTCGAAGACGTCACCGCTTTCGTTCTCGGCGGCCACGGCGACTCGATGGTTCCGCTCGCCCGCTACTCCACCGTCGCCGGCATTCCGCTGACCGACCTCGTCAAGATGGGCTGGCTTACCGCCGAGCGCCTCGAAGAGATCATCCAGCGCACCCGTGACGGCGGCGCCGAGATCGTCGGCCTGCTCAAGACCGGTTCTGCCTATTACGCTCCGGCCGCTTCCGCCATCGCGATGGCCGAATCCTACCTCAAGGACAAGAAGCGCGTTCTGCCTTGCGCGGCTCACCTCGACGGCCAGTACGGCGTCAAGGACATGTATGTCGGCGTTCCCACCGTCATCGGTGCCGGCGGCATCGAGCGCGTCATCGAAATCGACCTGAACAAGGCCGAAAAGGAAGCCTTCGACAAGTCCGTCGCGGCCGTTGCGGGTCTTTGCGAAGCCTGCGCCACGATCGCGCCGTCGCTGAAGTAATCTTCGCGTTCCAACAGGGATAAATCCATGAACATTCATGAATACCAGGCCAAGGCGCTGCTGAAGAGCTATGGCGCACCCGTCGCGGACGGCGTTGCCATCTTTTCCGCCGACGAAGCCGCCGCCGCTGCCAAGCAGCTTCCAGGCCCGCTCTACGTCGTCAAGAGCCAGATCCACGCCGGCGGCCGCGGCAAGGGCAAGTTCAAGGAACTCGGCCCGGACGCCAAGGGCGGCGTCCGTCTCGCCAAGTCCGTTGACGACGTCGTCGCCAACGCCAAGGAAATGCTCGGCCACACGCTGGTCACCAAGCAGACCGGCCCGGCCGGCAAGCAGGTCAACCGCCTCTACATTGAAGACGGCGCCGACATCGACCGCGAACTCTATCTCTCGATCCTGGTCGACCGTTCCGTAGGTCAGGTTGCCTTCGTCGTTTCGACCGAGGGCGGCATGGACATCGAGACCGTCGCGCACGACACGCCGGAAAAGATCATCACCGTCGCCATCGACCCGTCGGCGGGCGTTACGGCTGCCAACACGGCTGCGCTTTCCGACGCGCTGAAGCTCGAGGGTGCAGCCCGCGAAGATGCCGCCAAGCTCTTTCCGATCCTCTACAAGGCCTTCGTCGAGAAGGACATGGCGCTCCTCGAAGTCAACCCGCTGATCGTCATGACCAACGGCCGCCTGCGCGTCCTCGACGCCAAGGTTTCCTTCGATGGCAATGCGCTCTTCCGCCATGAAGATATCCGCGCACTGCGCGACACGACGGAAGAAGACGAAAAGGAAATCCAGGCGCACGAACATGACCTGGCCTACGTCGCCCTCGACGGCAACATCGGCTGCATGGTCAACGGCGCCGGTCTTGCCATGGCGACGATGGACATCATCAAGCTCTATGGCGCTGAGCCGGCGAACTTCCTCGATGTCGGCGGTGGCGCCACCAAGGAAAAGGTGACGGCCGCCTTCAAGATCATCACTGCCGATCCGGCTGTCCAGGGCATTCTGGTCAACATCTTCGGCGGTATCATGAAGTGCGACGTCATTGCCGAAGGCGTGCTCGCAGCCGTCAAGGAAGTCGGTCTGAAGGTTCCGCTCGTCGTTCGCCTCGAAGGCACCAATGTCGAGCTCGGCAAGAAGATCATCAACGAATCCGGTCTCAACGTCATCTCCGCAGATGACCTGGACGATGCCGCCCAGAAGATCGTGAAAGCAGTCAAGGGCTGATCGGGATGGCTGCTTCCTTCGCTCCTACGGCTGCTCATCTCCGCCTCGGTGCCTTTGCCGGCACTTGGGAAGGGGAAGAGCGCGTCGCGGCTTCGGCCTGGACGAAGGAAGGAACGGCAACCGCGCGCCTTACGGCCGAGTGTCTGTTCGGCGGATTTTTCGTCGAACAGCGCTACGTGCAGACGCGGGACGACAGCATATCGTTCGAAGCCCGGAACATTCTCGGTTTCGACGCTGCTGACCAGTCTTACAAGCTCTATCAGTTCGATACGGCGGGCTTCGTCCCCGCCGCGCCGGCCTCCGGCGAATGGATCGACGACAAGCTTGTCCTGACCAAAGTCTCGCCGCGCGGTCAGCAACGCACTCTCTTTCAGTTCGAAAATGAAGACTGCTACCGCATGGGCGTCACGTTCTCGCCCGCCGGCAGCGATACATGGCAGGAGGTCGTCAGCGGCTTATATCGCCGCGTTGCCTCCGCGTCTTCCAACCTCTCGTAACAAAGGCCTCGCATGTCTATCCTCATCAACAAAGACACCAAGGTTCTGGTTCAGGGCCTGACCGGCAAGACCGGTACCTTCCACACTGAACAGGCGCTTGCCTATCACGGCACGAAGATGGTCGGCGGTATCCATCCTTCCAAGGGTGGTGAAACCTGGACCGGCTCCAAGGGCGAAAAGCTGCCGATCTTCAAGTCGGTCGCCGAAGGCAAGGACGCGACCGGCGCCAATGCTTCGGTCATCTACGTACCGCCGGCTGGCGCTGCGGCTGCAATCCTCGAAGCGATCGAAGCCGAAATCCCGCTCATCGTCTGCATCACGGAAGGCATTCCGGTTGCCGACATGGTCAAGGTCAAGGACCGTCTCATCAAGTCGAAGTCCCGTCTGATCGGACCGAACTGCCCTGGCGTTCTCACCCCGAACGAATGCAAGATCGGCATCATGCCGGGCTCCATCTTCAAGAAGGGCTCCGTCGGCGTTCTCTCGCGTTCCGGCACGCTGACCTACGAAGCCGTGTTCCAGACCACCAATGAAGGTCTCGGCCAGACGACGGCCGTCGGCATTGGCGGCGACCCGGTCAAGGGCACCGAATTCATCGACATCCTGGAAATGTTCCTCGCCGATGACGAAACCAAGTCGATCATCATGATCGGCGAAATCGGCGGCTCGGCTGAAGAAGACGCCGCGCAGTTCCTCAAGGACGAAGCCAAGAAGGGCCGCAAGAAGCCGATGGTCGGCTTCATCGCCGGCCGCACGGCACCTCCCGGCCGCACCATGGGCCATGCTGGTGCCGTCATCTCCGGCGGCAAGGGCGGTGCTGAAGACAAAATCGCAGCGATGGAGTCGGCAGGCATCCGCGTGTCGCCGTCGCCGGCGCGTCTCGGCAAGACGCTGGTGGAAGTCCTGAAGGGCTGAGCCTACCTATAGCAAGGCCGGACGGGGTGGCAGCCGCCTTGTCCCGTCCGGTTTCGGCATTCGCAAGTGCATACCTGCGGCCTTGACGGCTGCGAACGAAATACGGTCGCCGGGGACCCGAAAACCGGCAATGCAAACAAGTTGGGAGACGGGCGAGAGCGCCCGCAGATTCACCATGGCAAGGCAAGAAGCCAACGAGCAATTTCAGATCACCTCGTTCCTGGATGGCGCCAATGCTGCCTATATCGAGCAGCTTTACGCGCGCTACGAGGACGATCCCTCATCGGTCTCCGACGAATGGCGGTCTTTCTTCAAGGCGCTCGAGGATAGCCCCGACGATGTGAAGAAGGCAGCCAAGGGCGCTTCCTGGCGGCGTAAGAATTGGCCGATCCCGGCAAAGGGCGATCTGGTTTCCGCGCTCGACGGCGACTGGGGCGTTGTCGAAAAGGTCATCGAGACCAAGCTTAAGGCGAAGGCCGAAGTTGCAGGCACCCCAGCCGAAACGACCGACGTCCTGCGGGCAACGCGCGACAGTGTCCGCGCCATCATGATGATCCGCGCCTATCGCATGCGCGGCCACCTGCACGCCAAGCTCGACCCGCTCGGCATTGCCGCACCGGTCGAAGACTACAAGGAACTGTCGCCGGAAGCCTATGGTTTCACCGAGGCGGATTTCGACCGCAAGATCTTCATCGACAACGTGCTCGGTCTCGAATTCGCAACCATTCGCGAGATGATCGAGATTCTCGAGCGCACCTACTGCTCCACCCTCGGCGTCGAATTCATGCACATCTCCAACCCGGAGGAAAAGGCCTGGATCCAGGAACGCATCGAAGGGCCGGACAAGGGCATCGCGTTCAATCCCGAGCGTAAGAAGGCCATCCTGCAGAAGGTCATCGAAGCCGAAGGCTACGAGCAGTTCCTCGACGTCAAGTTCAAGGGCACCAAGCGCTTCGGCCTCGACGGCGGCGAATCGCTGATCCCCGCGCTCGAGCAGATCCTGAAGAGCGGCAGCCAGCTTGGTCTTCGCGAAGCCGTGTTCGGCATGGCTCATCGCGGCCGTCTGAACGTACTGTCGCAGGTGATGGGCAAGCCGCACCGCGCCATCTTCCATGAGTTCAAGGGCGGCTCCTATGCGCCGGACGAAGTCGAAGGTTCGGGCGACGTGAAGTACCATCTCGGTGCCTCTTCGGACCGTGATTTCGATGGTGCCAAGGTGCACGTGTCGCTAACGGCAAACCCGTCGCATCTGGAAATCGTCAATCCGGTCGTCATGGGCAAGGCCCGCGCCAAGCAGGACATGGGCGCCACCCAATGGGACGGCGACATCATCCCGCTGTCCGAGCGTGCCAAGGTCGTGCCGCTGCTCATCCATGGTGACGCGGCCTTCGCCGGCCAGGGCGTCGTTGCCGAAATCCTCGGCCTCTCCGGGCTGCGCGGCCATCGCGTGGCTGGTACGATGCACGTCATCATCAACAACCAGATTGGTTTCACCACCAATCCGGCCTTCTCGCGTTCGTCGCCCTATCCGTCCGACGTCGCCAAGATGATCGAAGCGCCGATCTTCCACGTCAACGGCGACGATCCGGAAGCGGTCGTCTATGCCGCGAAGATCGCGACCGAATTCCGCATGAAGTTCCACAAGCCCGTTGTGGTCGATCTCTTCTGCTACCGTCGCTACGGCCACAATGAAGGCGATGAGCCGTCCTTCACGCAGCCGAACATGTACAAGGTCATCCGTGCCCACAAGACGGTGCTGCAGCTCTATTCGCAGCGGCTGATCAGCGAAGGCGTGCTGACCGAAGGCGAAGTCGAGAAGATGAAGGCCGATTGGCGCGCGCATCTCGAGCAGGAGTTCGAGGCCGGCCAATCCTACAAGCCGAACAAGGCCGACTGGCTCGACGGCGAGTGGTCCGGTCTGCACGCGGCCGACAATGCCGACGAGCAGCGCCGCGGCAAGACCGCCGTGCCGATGAAGTCGCTGAAGGAAATCGGCCGCAAGCTGTCGGAAATCCCGGCCGGCTTCCATGCGCACCGCACCATCCAGCGCTTCATGGAAAACCGCGCCAACATGGTACAGACCGGCGAGGGCATCGATTGGGCCATGGCGGAAGCCCTGGCATTCGGTTCGCTCGTCGTCGAAGGCCACAAGATCCGCCTGTCCGGTCAGGATTGCGAACGCGGCACCTTCTCTCAGCGTCATTCGGTTCTCTACGATCAGGAAACCGAGGAGCGTTACATCCCGCT
Organism: Rhizobium sp. UFLA01-1127; assembly: GCF_059803845.1. NCBI lineage: Bacteria > Pseudomonadati > Pseudomonadota > Alphaproteobacteria > Hyphomicrobiales > Rhizobiaceae > Rhizobium > Rhizobium sp. UFLA01-1127. The sequence goes on from NZ_JAUQTZ010000175.1 coordinate 10,620, forward strand.
CGCCAACCTCTCGCCGACCCAGGCCCGCTACGAAGTCATCAATTCGATGCTCTCGGAAGAAGCGGTTCTCGGCTTCGAATATGGTTACTCGCTCGCCCGTCCGAACGCGCTGACCCTCTGGGAAGCCCAGTTCGGCGACTTCGCCAACGGTGCGCAGGTCGTGTTCGACCAGTTCATCTCGTCGGGCGAACGCAAGTGGCTGCGCATGTCCGGTCTCGTCTGCCTGCTGCCGCACGGCTACGAAGGCCAGGGTCCGGAGCACTCTTCGGCCCGCCTCGAGCGCTATCTGCAGCTCTGCGCCGAAGACAACATGCAGGTCGCCAACGTCACGACGCCGGCGAACTACTTCCACATCCTGCGCCGTCAGCTGAAGCGCGACTTCCGCAAGCCGCTGATCCTGATGACGCCGAAGTCGCTGCTGCGCCACAAGCGCGCCGTATCGACGCTTGCGGAGATGGCGGGCGAAAGCTCGTTCCACCGCCTGCTGTGGGATGATGCCGAACTGATCAAGGACAGCCCGATCAAGCTGCAGAAGGACAACAAAATCCGTCGCGTCGTCATCTGCTCCGGCAAGGTCTATTACGACCTTCTGGAAGAGCGCGAGAAGCGCGGCATCGACGACATCTACCTGCTGCGCATCGAACAGCTCTATCCGTTCCCGGCCAAGGCGCTCATCAACGAGCTCAGCCGCTTCCGCAATGCGGAGATGGTCTGGTGCCAGGAAGAGCCGAAGAACATGGGTGCATGGTCCTTCATCGATCCCTATCTGGAATGGGTGCTCGCCCATATCGATGCCAAGTACCAGCGCGTCCGCTACACCGGCCGTCCGGCTGCCGCCTCCCCGGCGACGGGCCTGATGTCCAAGCATCTGTCGCAGCT
>NZ_JAUQTZ010000176.1:0-11358 GCF_059803845.1 Rhizobium sp. UFLA01-1127
CCTATAACCTACCCGTTCCGTCAAGGAACGGCACGATGAAAACTTGCGTAAACCGCCGGCGCGGCTTGGAATTCAGCTATTGCGGTTGACGTTAAAGGTTAATGAAGCTGCTCCTAAGTATCTCGGTCGGCTTGTCATTAGGTCTCTTTTATCGGACTGGCGGCGTTTTCATATTCCGTGCGCGGAAACGCTTGTCATGATTTCAGGTGCACTTGCAGGGCGGCCGTCACATCTGCGCTTTCTGCAATCGAAATCTCCAGACCATATAATTCCCGATCCGGCCGTATGTTCCCCTGAGCCGACGGTCACGATTTCCCCTTGGCCGAGATTTCGGCTATCATCTGATTCTGGCATGGCCCGTGCCTCCCCCCTCCATCCGGGAAAGTATATTTCATGCGGGGCCGTCGATATCCAAACCGACTGTTTGAGCGCCTAGCATAAGGAGGGGTTGCGGTCATCGCTCGCGATAGGAGGTTTAGAATGAGGCTTTCCGCCCCCGTTTATCATTTGAAGCGCAAGGCGAGACTTCTGTCCCGCCAGCAGAATATTCCCTTGCACGCCGCGCTGGATCGCATCGCGGCCGGCGAGGGTTTTTCAGGCTGGAGTTTGCTTTCGAGCAAAACGAACGCAGCCGTGCCCGTCGGCGAACTGTATGCACGTTTGAGCCCGGGCGATCTGGTGCTGGTCGGAGCCCGGCCCGGACACGGTAAAACGCTGATGAGCTTGAGGCTTGCCGTCGAAGCCATGAAGGCCGGCAATCGCAGTGTCTTCTTTACGCTGGAAGACACGGAAAAGGTCGTTCTGGATCGCTTCCCGGTGATCGGCGCCGATCACGCGGAATTTGTGTCGCTGTTTGAATTCGATAATTCTGATGCCATCAGCGCCGACTATATCGTCGAGAGGCTGGCCCACGCATCGCGCGGCACGCTGGCGGTGGTCGATTTTCTGCAGCTGCTGGATCAGAAGCGGGAGAAGCCTGACCTGATGATCCAGGTTCAGGCGTTGAGGGCGTTTGCGCGCCACAAAGGCGTGACGGTCGTCTTCATCTCGCAGATCGACCGCTCCTACGATCCGGCGCTGAAACCTGTGCCTGACCTGAAGGATATCCGCCTGCCGAACCCGCTGGATCTGGCGCTGTTCGACAAGATGGTGTTCCTGAACAACGGCCGGGTCGAATTCAGGGCCGCCGGCTGACGGACTGCCGCGTCCTGCCATTGGCCCGTGGGGGCAGGTCGAGCCGCCTGGAAAAACACCCGGGCGGCTCGGTCGATGTCAGGCGGAAACCTGCGCCAGGGCGCGAGCGAAATCCTCGACCAGGTCTTCGCTGTCCTCGATGCCGGCGGAAAAGCGCACGGTGCCTGGCGAAATGCCCAGTTCGGCGCGAGCCTCGTCGGTGAGGTTCTTGTGCGTCGTGGTGGCCGGATGGGTGATCAGGCTCTTGCTGTCGCCGAGATTGTTGGAGATCTTCACGATATCAAGCGCGTTCTGAAGCTTGAAGGCTGCTTCCTTGCCGCCCTTGAGCTCAAAGGCAACCAGGGTCGAGCCGCCGCTCATCTGCTTGGCGATGATATCGGCCTGCGGATGGTCGTTGCGGCCGGGATAGATCACCCGGGCGACCTTGTTGGTCTGCTCGGCGAGGAAATCGGCAATCTTCGCGGCGTTCTTCGTCTGTTGGGCGACACGCAGCGGCAGCGTCTCGATGCCCTTCAGCAGCGTCCAGGCGGTAAACGGCGACATGGCCGGGCCTGTGTGGCGGAAATAGTCCTGCAGGTTCTCGTCGATCCACTGCTTGTCGGAGAGGATGACGCCGCCGAGCGAGCGGCCCTGGCCGTCGATATGCTTTGTGGCGGAATAGACGACGATATGAGCGCCGAGCTCCAGCGGCTTCTGGAAGAGCGGCGTCGCGAAGACGTTGTCGACGACGACTTTGGCGCCGATCTGATTGGCGAGCTTGGCGACGGCTGCGATATCGACCACTTCCAGCGTCGGGTTGGTCGGGCTTTCGAGGAAGAAGACCTTCGTGTTCGGGCGGATGGCCTTTTCCCAGTTCTCGGTGAAGCGGCCATCGACCAGCGTGCATTCGATGCCGTATTTCGGCGCGAGCGTCTCGACCACCCAGCGGCAGGAGCCGAAGAGGGCGCGGGCTGCGACGATATGGTCGCCAGCCTTTAGCTGGCAGAGGATGGCGGCGGAGACGGCGGCCATGCCCGAAGCAGTGGCGCGGGCGTCTTCAGCGCCTTCCAGCGCGCACATGCGCTTTTCGAACATATCGTTGGTGGGGCTGCCGTAGCGGGCGTAGATGAAACCGTCCGTCTCGCCCTTGAAGCGGGCTTCCGCCGCCTCGGAGGTGTCGTAGACGAAGCCCTGGGTCAGGAAGATCGCTTCTGAGGTCTCGCCGAATTGCGAACGGAGCGTTCCGTTGTGTACGAGCTGGGTTGCGGGGCGCCAAGTCTTGCTCATGCCATCACCACTTTCAAAACAAAAAAACCGGCCGCGAAAGCAGACCGGTTCAGCCCCGGTCTTTTTAGCCACTTGTTTAACGTGGCTGCAAGCCGACCGGCCAAATCACCACGGGATAAGTTGCAATACTGCCGTTGACGGCTTGCGTCAATTCCCCGAGTTTGGTTTTGTCTGCGACAAATTATGAGAGAAGCATGATGGTTCGCAATACTGGAATTCTGGCCGATCGCGCCATCGCAGCGCTCTTCGAAACGGGGCGGCTGACGAGCGAGAGGGAGCTGGACGTCGATCAGATCCAGCCGGCAAGTCTTGACCTCAGGCTCAGTTCCCATGCCTTCCGCGTGCGCGCCAGCTTCATGCCAGGTCCGTCGCATCTGGTCGCCGACAAGCTCGACCGGCTGAAGCTGCATGTGATCGATCTCTCCGAAGGCGCGGTGCTTGAAACCGGCTGCGTCTATATCGTGCCGCTGATGGAGCGCCTCGACCTGCCCGAGAATATGTCGGCCTCCGCCAATCCAAAGAGCTCTACCGGCCGGCTCGACATTTTCACCCGCGTCATCACCGACCGGGCGCAGGAGTTCGACAAGATCCCGGCCGGCTATTCCGGCCCGCTCTATCTCGAAATCAGCCCGCGCACCTTCCCGATCGTCGTTCGTCGCGGTTCCCGCCTGTCGCAGATCCGCTTCCGCGTCGGCCAGGCCCTGCTCTCCGAGCCGGAATTGCTGGCGCTGCACGAGACCGAAACGCTGGTTGCCAGCAAGAAGCCGAATATCACCGGCGGCGGCATCGCGCTGTCGATCGATCTGGCCGGCGACAAGGAAGGGTTGATCGGCTATCGCGGCAAGCACCACACGGCCGTCGTCGATGTCGACAAGAAGGCCCAGCACGATATTTTCGATTTCTGGGAGCCGCTCTACAGCCGCGGCCGCACCGAGCTGATCCTCGATCCCGATGAATTCTACATCCTCGTTTCGCGCGAGGCGGTGCATGTGCCGCCGCATTTCGCCGCCGAAATGACACCCTTCGATCCGCTGGTCGGCGAATTCCGCGTCCATTATGCCGGCTTCTTCGATCCGGGCTTCGGCCATGCGCCGGCCGGCGGCCGCGGCAGCCGCGCCGTGCTGGAAGTGCGCAGCCACGAAGTGCCTTTCATCCTTGAAGACGGCCAGATTGTCGGCCGTCTGATCTACGAACACATGCTGGAGCAGCCGAGCAGCCTCTACGGCTCCGGCCTCGGCTCGAACTATCAGGCGCAGGGCCTAAAGCTCTCGAAGCACTTCCGGCTGTGATCGCATAGCGGCGGCCTTGACAGAGGCCGTCAACTGTTGGACATCTCAAGGTGTCAGGCGGGTGTAGCTCAATGGTAGAGCAGCAGCTTCCCAAGCTGAATACGAGGGTTCGATTCCCTTCACCCGCTCCAAAATCTTCATGCTAGAAACGGTCTCTTCGCCTTCAGCGCTTCTGTCAGCGCTTCGCCGAAGGTGGCGATCGGGCGTGCGAGGCGGCCCGCCGGCGGGCGGTGCACCAGCCAGTTGACGACTTTCGGGCTGAAATCCGGAGCCTCGATAATTTCGACCGAATCGCGCCAGCGGCTGTCGGCCAGTGCGGCCGGCGTCAGTACGCCGATGCCGAGGCCGCGCGCAACCAGCGACATGCGCAGATCGGCGCTCATGGCTTCGACCCCGACGTCGAAGGGCAGGCGCTCGGCTTCGAAGCGATGTTGGATGTAGGCGCGGAAGCCGCAGCCGCTCTGGTTCATGATCCAGGGAAAGCGTGAAAGCTCCTCAAGCTTCGGTTCCTTGGGAACGCCGAGCGATGGTGCGGCGGCGAGGATAACGGCGTGGACCCCGAGCATATCGCCGATGACATTGTCCGGCGGCTGCAGCCCTTCCGCCAGGCAGACGGTTGCCGCATCGAGCTGACTGTGGGCGACCTGCTCTATGAGCTGCGGCGACCAGCCGGTGACGATGCGCAGCGTCAATTGCGGAAACTGGCTGCGCAATTCGTCGAGCGGGGCCGATAAGGCCGCTTCGGAGAGATAGGGCATGATCCCGAGGCGGAATTCGCCGCCGATCGTGCCGCCGGGCGAGACGCCGGCCTTGAGATCGTCGAGCGAACGCAAGACGCGGCGTCCATGCTCATAGGCTTCGCGTCCTGCTGCTGTCGGTCTTAGCGGTTTCGACTGCCGATCGAGGAGGGCGATGCCGAGACTGTCTTCCAGATTCTGTATGCGCCTTGTGATGCCTGGCTGCGTCAGGTTGATGCGTGCGGAGGCCGATACGATCGATCCGGTCTCCACGACGGCGACGAAGGCCTCGAGATCATGAATGTTCATGAGGAACTCGCATAATCATTATTATTTCATTTCAATTGCCGCATTATGCAGCAAGGCGATAAACATGGCTATCTTTATTATCAAAAATTATTGGAGAGCCTATGTCCACAAGAGAGCCCATGTCGCAGGTTCGCGAACGCACGGCGAACGAGCTGCCGGAGGGTGATGTCTCCACGGCGGCCGCCGCTCCCTCGACACTGCTGTTTGCCGTCGCCACCGGCGTCATCATCCTCAATCTCTTTGCGCCGCAGACACTCGTTGGCATCGTCGGCCCATCGCTCGGCTTTTCCGAGAGTGGTGCGGGTCTTGTGGCCATGTCGTCTTTGCTCGGCTATGCCGCAGGTCTCTTTTTCCTGGTGCCGCTGGCCGATCTGATGGAAAACCGCCAGCTGGTGCTGCGCATGCTCTTGTCGGCCTTGGTCATGGCGATCGCTGCCGCCTTCGCGCCGACCGGGTGGAGCCTGTTGATTTTCCTGTTTCTGCTCGGGGCAGCCTGTTCCGCGATCCAGATCCTCGTGCCGATTGCGGCAGCCATGGCGCCGCCCGAGCATCGCGGCCGGGTCATCGGCAATGTCATGAGCGGCGTGATGATCGGCATCCTCGTGTCGCGGCCGCTGGCAAGCCTCTTTGCCGATCTCTGGGGCTGGAGGAGCTTCTATGCCATCAGCGCCGTGACGCTTGCGCTTCTGGCGGCTGTGCTTGCGCTGCGCCTGCCCGAGAGACGTCCGTTGGTCAGCGCGAGCTACGGAGCCCTTATCGGTTCGCTCTTCCAATTGCTCTATGAGGAACCCGTGCTGCGGCTGCGCGCTTTCACGGCGGCCCTGATGATGGCGAGCTTCAGCCTGTTCTGGACGTCCGTCGCCCTGCGCCTGGCGCAGCCGCCATTCTCGCTCGGCCAATCCGGCATCGCACTGTTTGCGCTGGTCGGTGCCGGCGGTGCCGCTGCGACATCAGCCTTCGGCCGCATGGGCGACAAGGGCTGGACGCGGACGGCGACGCTGGTCGCGCATTCGATCGTGCTTGCGGCCATGGCCTTGGCCGCGTGGGTTGGCGGGATAAGATCGGGTCATCCCATCGCGCTGCTGATCCTTCTCGGTGTGAGCGCCGTGATGCTCGATGTCGGCGTCACCGGCGATCAGACGCTGGGACGCCGCGCCGTCAACCTTCTGAAGCCGGAAGCACGAGGCCGCATCAACGGTCTCTTCGTCGGCATCTTCTTCCTCGGTGGGGCGCTGGGGTCGGCGCTTGCCGGCACGGCATGGAATTGGGGCGGATGGATTGCCGTCTGTGCGGCCGCTGCGGTCTTCGGCCTTATCGCCCTCGTCACGGCCTTTTCCGCACGGGCGTGAACGAAGCAAGCGGACGGACGGCATAGGTCGTCCGCCCCGTCATCATCCAAGCGCACATCGAGACGCGTCACTGCCATTCGTCCGGCTGTGACGCGCAATGGCGGCAATCTCAGAATTCCGTCCAATCCGCATCCTTGCCCGGCGTCGTTGGCGGATTGGCACCGAAGGCGCTCATCAGTTTCTGGCCGAGTGCGCGGGCCGGCGAAGGCCTGGGGCGCACTTTAGCGGCATCCGCAGCCCGAATGGCCGGACCAGCGGCCGGCGGAGGCGCCTGGCGGGCAGCAGCCCGCGGAGCGATGGCTGCAATGGGTGCTGTGGATACCCGCATGGCATCGCCGCCATCCGTGCGGAATTGAGCGAGCAGACTTGAGAGCGAAGCGGCTTCCGTCGCCAGGCTGTGGCTCGCGGCCGTGCTTTCTTCGACCATAGCGGCATTCTGCTGCGTGCCGTGATCCATGGTATTGACCGCAGTATTGATCTCCTGCAGACCCGCCGATTGCTCGCGCGACGCCTCGGCGATCGCATGCACATGCCGGGTGATCTCCTGTACGCCCGAAACGATGGTATCGAGCGCCTTGCCGGTTTCGCTGACGAGACCGACGCCAGTGCGCACGTGCGTTTCGGAAGTGGCGATGAGGTCCTTGATCTCCTTGGCCGCATTGGCGGAGCGCTGCGCAAGTTCGCGCACCTCCTGTGCAACGACGGCAAAACCCTTGCCTGCCTCGCCTGCGCGAGCCGCTTCGACGCCGGCATTCAGCGCAAGGAGGTTCGTCTGGAAGGCGATGTCGTCGATGACGCCGATGATGTTGCTGATTTCGCTCGATGATTTCTCGATCTTCTGCATGGCTTCGATCGCATTGCGGACGACTTCGCCGGAGCGTTCCGCATCGGCGCGCGTATGGGCTGCAAGCTCGCTTGCCTCCTGCGTGCGCTTGGCCGCGTCCTTGACCGTGGTGGTGATCTGCTCCAGCGCGGCGGCCGTTTCCTCGACGGAAGCGGCCTGTTGTTCGGTGCGCTTGGAAAGCTCGTCGGCCGCGTTGCGGATTTCGCCGGCTCCGGCGCTGATGGCGCGGGCATTGGTGCCGACAGCCTGCATGGTCCCGTTGAGCTTCTGGATCGAGTTGTTGAAGTCCTGGCGCAACTGATCGAGGTGCTCGACGAACCGGTTGTCGATACGCGTGACGAGGTCGCCTTCCGCAAGGCGCTTGAGGCCGTCGCCGACTGCCTGGATCGCCTGCTGCAGATGGGCTGCCTCTGCAGCCTGCCGAGCCTCGCGCTGGGCGCGCTCGCTGTCGCTGAGGGTGCGATCCGCCTCGGCCTGCGCTTCCAGGCGCACGCGTTCCACTGCATTGTCGCGGAAGACGGCGACGGCGGATGCCATCTGGCCGATTTCATCCTGGCGCTCGCGGCCTTCGATATCGCTCGCGGTGTCGCCATCGGCAAGCGTCGTCATTCGCTGATGCAGCCGCATCAGCGGCGCCGCAATGCTTCTCTGCGCGACATACATGCCGAGGATGACGGCCAGCACCATCAATCCGCTGAGGGCAAGGAGCGTGTAGTTGACGGACCTGTTGAGATCGTCCGACAGGGCGTTGGCGCCGTCGTTCATCCGGTTTGTCAGCGCATCGTCGTTGGCTTGCAGGTCAGCGATAAGCTTGGGCAGCTTGTCGCTGATCAGGGTCATGCTCGCTTGCGCACCCTTGGCATCACCGTTCCTGCGCTGATCGATGGTCTTGCCGGTGAGCGCCTGCAATTCGTCGAGACCGGCAAGGATCGCATCGATCGACGTCTTTTCCGCCGGAACGAGGTTTTCGGCATGTTTCAGCCTGTCCCTGGCCTCATCGAAATGGCTGCTGCCGGCCGTCACGCCCTTGAATGCATCGCTGCCTTGGTCGAGGTTCAGCATCAGGCTTGCCTGCAGCACCGAAGAAAGCGCCGATGAGCTCGCGCGCGCGGCTTCCGTCGCCGCGACGGCCTCATTGTCGAGAAAGGCGCTGTAGGCCCGATCCGCCGTGCGGAATTCTCCGGCAACCTGCATCAGGCCAGCGAAGGAAATGACGCCCAGAAACAGGATCACGGCAAGCATTTTGGTTTTGATTTTCAGGTTCTTGAACATAGCGGTCCGCCTGCGAATGCCGTGCCTGTTGAAACGAGGCCAAGGGCCATTTCGCCTCGGATGAGCGGCTCTGGGCACCTCGCCTGATGTGGATGGGTAAAGCCGATTTTGCGTGATACCTTGCCAGGAAGGTCCCGACGACCTGCGTCATGCGGTCGGCGTTCGAGCCGATGTCGTCGATGGCGGCAAGTACAATCAACAGAGCTTAATCGACCGCTAACGGCAGAGGCTGCGCGGCCGAAATCCCCCATTAATTTTGTGCATGTTCAAAACTGCACAACCGGCCGATGCGCGCGATCTCCATTGTTCAGCCGGAAGGGGCGGACGCCATCATTGCATGGCGCGATATTCCCCCTGCGGCGTGACTCTGCTAAATCGGATTCGTGAACTGGAAATGTGCATCCACGACAGGAGGCCGTATCAAGACCATGCGTGTTTGCCTTTCGTCGACGATTTCCGCGGCCCGCCTTCTGGCAGGGGCAGCCTTGGTGGCGATGTCGTCTGCGCTGCCGCTTGCCGCCCAGGAGACGAAGCCGCAGAACCTGCCGATCCTGTTCGATGCGCGCGAGCGTCTGCCGAAGCCGGACCTGTCCTCGCTGGTCAGGCTGCGGTTCCTGACGTCGACCGACTTTCCGCCCTTCAATTTCCTCGATCAGAATGGCAAGCTCACGGGCTTCCATGTCGAGCTTGCGCGCAAGATCTGCGACGAACTCGCAATATCCGACAAATGCCAGATCCAGGCTTTGCCCTTCGGCGAATTGCAGGGTGCGCTTGCCGCCTCTCAGGGCGATGCCGTGATATCAGGCGTTGCCGTCACGCCTGAGCTGCGCAAGACCTTCGCCTTTTCGCGGCCTTTCCTGATGTTGCCGGCCCGCTTCGTGCGCAATCTCAAGGCATCGATCAGCGGTACGTCAGCCGCCTCGCTTGCGGGCCGCCCGGTCGGCGTCGTCAAGGGCACCGTGCACGAAGCGATGCTGGCGGCCTTCTTTCCGGCCATCAAGCCGGTGCCGTTCGACGATAAGGATACGCTGCTGGCCGCCGTCAAGGATGGCAGGGTCGATGCCGCTTTTGCCGACGGTTTGCAGCTTTCTTTCTGGGTCTCCTCGCCGGCGGCGGAAAAATGCTGTGCGCTGTTTGACGGCCCCTATCAGTCGCAGCAGTTTCTCGGGGAAGGCTTGACTATCATGCTGCGTCAGCAGGACGCCGATCTGACGGCCGCCATCAATCATGCGCTTGCCACGCTCTCGCGCGATGGCAGGCTGCAGGAAATCTATCTGCGCTATTTTCCCTATGGGCTCTACTGACCGGGGTAATTCCGGGGTGCGTAAGGCGGGAAAATGTGTCAGGCCTTGCGGTAGCGGGCGATCGCGCTGCGCTCGATGGCCGCGCAGGTCAGCTTGTCCAAGCCGAAACGGTCGCGCAGCAGGCTGAGCAGACGCAATTCCTCGGCCTTGACCGACAGGTCGGCCGAGGCGACTTCCACGGCAAGCGCATAGGCGGTATCGTAGAGACGCGCGGGCAGAGTGTCGCGCACGGTTTCGAGCACGATGTCGAGCCCTTCATTGCCTGAAAGCAGCTTGGCGCAGTCACGCGATACCGAAATCAGCTTCTCGTCGTCGAACCCCTTGAAGACCGGCAGGGCGTGAATAAGCTCCCCGATGCGGCTGAGCTCCCGGTCGTTCATCGTGCGGTCGACGGCCGAGGCCAGTACCATGACGTAAATCAAGGCCTCGTGAGCAGAAAGCGGCTTGTTCATGACAGGCGAAGTCCTCTGGATTGGCAAATTGAAAAGTCGCGCGTCTTTTGACAAAAGCTACTGCATAATTCCTTAAATCGGAATCGATTTGCGGATAAAATCGTGCAGCAGATTTAAAGTGCTGCCGCGCCGCGCGTCAGATCGGATTGAGCGGGTCTTCCTTGGGCGGGGGCGGCGCAAGCGTCGATTTTCCATTCTTGCGCGGATCGTCTCCATACATGCCGCGCTTCTTCTGCTTGGCCTCGTCGACAAGCGCTGCAAGCGGCGAGCCAGGCTCCGGATCTGCCCAGCCGAAGCGGACGAGCCACGCACCGAGGTCGACGCGCACATACCGGCATTCGCCCTTGACCGTACCCTTCCAGGAGGCATCCGGCACATCGCAATCGATGGAACGGCCGCGCAGATACATGCGGAACGCCGTGCGCGCGGCTTGGCCGCATGGCCAGCTCTTGCCGTTCGAGCCGAGACACATCCGGTCGACATCCGTCGGAATGATGCCGTCGAGCTGCACGCTCCTGCCGGCAAGGGTCAGTATGCCGGCCTGATCCGAGAAGGGGCGGACAAGCTCGACCGTTGTCGTCTGTTCCTGCGGCTTGGATGCGGGGTCGAGCGCAGCCTGTTCGGATTGGGAGTCGGGTTCAGGCTTGGAGTCAGCCTGCTGTTGCGTCGGTGGCGGCAGGGTTCGATGTTCGGCGGCGGCCGCCTCCCTGTCGATCTGATCGGCCGGTATCCGGTTATCGGGCAGAGGATTGGTTTTTGCCTGTTCGGCGGAAGCCGTCGCCGACGCGGTGGCCGCCGCCTTGTCCGGCGTGGCAGGCTGTGGCGCCTGGGACGAGGCGATGTCTTTGTCCCTGGTCATATCTGCCGCCGCCGGCGCCGGCTCCTCAGGTTTCGCCGGCATGTCGTTCAAGCGTGCGGGGTCGGTCGGAACCTTATTTTCTTGTAGTGCTACGGCTTCCACCGCCGGCGTCTTGCTCTCCTCGGCCTTGGCTGCGTTGCCGCCCCGCGCCTTTTCAGCGGCGCCGCTCGCCGGTGCCGCAGCGGCCGCGGCCGCCATGGCTGCGGCAGATAGCTCCGGACCGCCGTCGGAACCGGTCGAAGACGCCGCCGTGGCCAGAATCGTCGGCTTGCCCTTCGCTGCTTCTGCCGCCGAAGCGGCGGGCTGCGCGGTCGCCTGGACCTCCGGTTGCGACCTGTTCGGTGGCCTATCGTCCTGCTTGGCGGTTTCGATGGGCTTGGATGCCTCGATGGCTTTCGGTGGCGTCGGATCGGCCTCGGCCGTGGTGGCGTTATGGTCCCGGCGGGGCAGGCTGAAGCCATGCTCACCGAGCTGTATAGCGAC
>NZ_JAUQTZ010000177.1:0-11350 GCF_059803845.1 Rhizobium sp. UFLA01-1127
ACCGCAAGCGCGACGCTCGCGGCGTCGGTCTTTCCCAGCGTTGCCTGGCCGGCTTCGAACATGCAGAAGAATACGCAGATGAACGATCCCACAACGAAGTACCCGAAGCCGCCGTTTCAGAGGCAGAGCCAGCCGTTTCCCGGCCTTGCCGGCAAGATGAACCCCAAGCCGGATCATGGCGAGACATCCTATAAAGGCTCCGGCCGTCTCGCCGGGCGCAAGGCACTGATCACCGGAGGCGATTCCGGAATGGGCCGCGCCGCAGCCATTGCCTATGCCCGCGAGGGCGCGGACGTCGCCATCAACTATCTGCCCGACGAAGAGCCGGACGCAAAGGAAGTCATCGCGCTCATCGAGAAGGAAGGCCGCAAGGGCGTGGCGCTGCCCGGTGATCTCCGTGACGCCGCCTTCTGCGAAAAACTGGTCGACGATGCGGCCAAGGCGCTGGGCGGTCTCGACATCCTCGTGAACAACGCCGGGCGACAGCAGCAGGCCCAATCGGTTAACGACATCACCTACGAGGCCTTCGACGCGACGATGAAGACTAACATTTATGCGACGTTCCTTCTGACGAAGGCCGCCCTCAAACACATGAAGCCAGGTGCGACGATCATTCAGACGACGTCGGAGCAGGCCTACGACCCGTCGGAGAACCTCGTCGACTACGCGATGACCAAGGCGGCAATGATGAACTTTACCAAGTCGATGGCGAAGCAGCTTGGCCCGAAGGGCATTCGCGTTAACGGCGTCGCGCCCGGTCCGATCTGGACGCCGCTTCAGGTCAGCGGCGGAGCGACGATGGAAAAGCTCGAAAACTTCGGTGGCGACACGCCGATGGGCCGTCCCGGTCAGCCCGCGGAACTTGCATCGATCTACGTGCAGCTTGCAGACCCGCAGGCGAGCTACGCCACCGGACAGGTCTACGGGGCGGCGGGCGGCGGCGGCCAGCCGTAACTCGCCTGCTTCACCGAAACGCCGAGCGCCGCGAGCAATATCGCCAGTGGGGAGACAAGAGATCTAAAGTCACTGTCTCGCGAAGGAGGACGTCAAGACTTAATCGCCGCCAGACGCCTGCAATCGCTTGAGCCGCTCAAGAAGCTGTTGTGGATGGTAAGGATGATCCAGGGGACCATCTTCACAAAGATCTCCGGCTATTGCCGCCGTTCGCGCGGAGGAGGGTGTCAGCAAAACCTTCAATCCAGGTCGAAGCTCTCTTGCCTTCGCCGAAAGCTGGAATCCGGATTCGTCCCGCAACTCAAGATCTGTCACGAGTATGTCGACATTCTGCCGGCGGAGAACGGCCATGGTTTCCCGCGCGTCGATGGCTTCGATGACGGTGTAACCGCAATCGCGCAGATACTCAGCCACCGTCGATCGCTGTAAAGGATCGGTCTCAACAAGAAGGATCGTTTCAGATGATGGAATCTCGGTCATTCAAGCTACTCAACAATGGGGCCAAATCCTCCAGCAGATTGCGGACTGGCTTGGGAAGAAATAAGTCGAAAGATATCGGGTCGGCTGTATTAGGCCGATACTCTCCCGACGTGACCACGACCTTGATGTGACTGTTGCTTTCCTTCGCGCGCCTTGCCAAATCCAAACCATTCAGCGTGCCCGGCATATGGACGTCGGTCACGAGGAGGTGAAAATGCGGATCACGCGCCAGTACGCTCAGCGCCTCATCCGCCGAACCAGCTTCGGTCACGTGCCAGCCCCCATCACGAAGGGTTTGGGCCAGATCAATTCGCACAAGCACATCGTCCTCGGCGACAAGCGCGCGCCGAATTGGGAGAGGGCCGGCAGCCATGTCAATATTGTTCGCTCCAACCACGAACGCTCCCCATGGGCATTCGAGTCAATTCCAAACAGCAAAATGTGCCAGCGGTGATGTTGTTCCGAACTTAAGCTAAGGAATCCATGCCAGCCACAATATTGCGTGGCCATCGATTTTGGGAGCCATTGGAACCTTTCATCTCTTTGGATGTTTGTATCGCGGAAATTTCCACGGGAGATCGACATGCTGAGCGTCAGCGTTGCAGTGCGCCAAGGCGGAACTATTGAACTTCAATCGGGAGTATTCGACGACATGGATGCGGTTGCACTCATTACATCGATGACGAAGTCCTCCCATAACGCCGCCACTGAGATTATTCGTGAAACCCGTCTGTCAGGAATGTGCAAGCGGAGAGCGGATAGTTTTGAAGTTCTGGCCAAGGTCCTGTGACCGATCATTCTTCACTGCCGGAGGAGATGGAATTTCAAACGGTAAAGGGGGGCGGCATGCCGCCGATAGCGATGACGTGGCCGGTCGTTCTGTGGGCTGAGCCATAATCAATAGCTTTGCATCTTCCATGGCTTCCGGCTCATGGTGACGGTGGAGAGAAGGCTGAGCGTTCCTTAACTCGTCATGCGAGATTGTTCATTGCCCTGTCGATGGTGCGAGGTTTACGATGATCAGATTGATTTCAGCGAGTATTCTGATTGTTCTCGCCGCGGTCGGCGTCGCATCCGCGCAAGCGATGAATGGAACACCCCGATGAACAAGAGGCGTCAGATGCGTTGAGCACCAATTGGGGCTCATCGGGTTCTGCAGCTCCGAGTCGCTGTTGCCGATGGTCGTTTCAAGGAGACAAAGCTCAGTCGCGCAGCGTAACCCATCTTTTCGAACATTCATATCTGGTTCAGATGCAGCATGCACAAGTACATGCGTCCTTAAGACACCCCCTGACTTTCGGAGGCAACACATGAAAATCACCTATGCTCTCGCTCTTGCCAGCGTGCTCGCATTTTCCGGATCGGCCTTTGCAGCATCTTCAGCCGCCACCACCACAGGCACAAATACTATTGCCAAGCCTGCTGCTGCAGCAACCGCCGACACAGCAAAGGCAGCAACCGCTACCACGGCCGCAAAGCCGGCTGTTGCCGATACGCAAAAGCAGGCTATTTCTAAGAAATGTTCGGCTGACGCTGACGCCAAAGGTCTGCATGGCAAGGAGCGCAAGAAATTCCGCGATCAGTGCAAGACCACTGCCATGAAGAAGAGCTGAAGGCCTTCGACCCGAACTGTTAAATTGCATGAATATACGGGTGTTACAATAGAAAAAGGAAGGGTGGAGAATATTTCCGCCCTTCATGTCACCACAGTATTCAAGTCCTTTCAGCAGATGTTCGGCGTATTCAAAATCGAATAAAACCAACATCAAACATGGGCGGCGATCAGGAACAAAATGTTCATTTGCGTCGCGATATCAACCAATCTTGCATTTCGCCCTGATCCAACCTCGACGTCGATATAACAAGTTCGTCAAAGGGTTCTTGGTCGCCGAACGGATCAACATCAAATGAAAATGCGGATCAGAATGTTGTGAAGCTCGACACTCGTTTATCGATTCCCGCGTCCCACGTGCCACGCATTATCGCGGCAAGCGCCTACTGTCGCCAGAATGCCTTCTGATCCATTTCCAACGAGGTTTGCGTTGACCCCATGTTCACCTGCAAGTTTCGATACCGATGCGCCAGGTTCAAGGCACGCGGGAATAAGCCGGTCTTTCGACTCAGGATCGAACCGGCGTCGTCCATTCCGACTAACCAGCCGAACGACAAGCTTTTGACCTTCATCCATCACGGCTGTCCACCTCTTTTAGGTGGACAGCCGTAACGAGCCTGCTTCATGGAGACACCGATCGAAGCGTGGCCGTCTACGAGACCGAGGAGTGACGGTGGTCGGTGGCTCCCAACCTTCACTTCACCCGTAACTACCGCCCGTCCGCCGAAGCATGCGAAGCCGAACCCTCGTCGTCCTTCGTCTACAGACCTGGCGTTCCCCATCGAATTACTTCATTTGCTCGCGGACCCTAATGACGGCGTCAGCGAAAGCGCGGGGCTGTTCCTGCGGAACGTTGTGACCTGCGTTGACGGCGCGATGTTCGTGGAAGCCGGCAAACATCTTTGAATGATCCGAGGTCCCTCCGGGCTTCAGCGGATCTTTGGTTCCGTCGATGGTTATCGTGGGCACGGTTATTCGAGGCTTTTCGGCCAACCGCGCCTCAAGATCCTGAAACGCCACGTCACCGGGCTCCAGGCCGAAGGAGTGCCGATAACAGCTAATGACGATATCCACGAAGTCAGGATTTTCAAACGCGCCCGCTGACCTGGTGAACGTCGCCTCGTCGAACCGCCAGCTGGGAGACCACTCGCTCCAGAGTATCCGGCAAAGGTCACGGCGGTTTTGCGACAGACATTTACGGCCTCGTTCCGTCTGGAACAGATGCTGGTACCAGAAAACCTTTTCCAATGCGGGAGCCGCGGGGAGTTTTTGTCCGCTGACATCGATAATGTCGTAGCCGGCGTAAGAAACTAGGCCAGCGATCCGGTCCGGCCACAGGGCTGCCACCACGCAAGAGGCGTTTCCGCCCCAATCGAAGCCGCCGAGAATGGGCCGCTCGATCCCAAGTGCATCGATTAGTTCGACAATATCGCGGCCGCGGGCCGCCTGCTGCCCGTTGCGCGACGTCGTGCTCGCTAAAAACCGGGTTGGCCCGAAGCCGCGAGTGTAGGGCACAACGACGCGCGCGCCGGCATTAGCCAATATCAAAGCGACTTCTTTGAACGCGTGCACGTCGTAAGGAAATCCATGCGAAAGAACCACAGCCCACCCATCGCGTGGACCATATTCAAGGTAGGCAATGGACAAGGTTGTTGTTTTCTCGGTCTTCGTCACCGTTCCGTCCGCCGCCATCATCGCGTGCCGCCTCCAATGTTCGTGATGAACGCGCGCAGGTCAGCGAGCATCAACTCCGGTTGCTCAAGTGCCGCGAAATGGCCGCCCTTCGGCATCGTGTTCCAGTGAACGATGTTATAGGTCTTTTCAGCAAGCGATCGCGGTGGCGGTAGGAATACGGGATCAGGGAAGGCCGCGACGCCCGTTGGAACCCGGATGCGCGTTCCTTCCGGAAATGTCTGCGATCCCTCCAGACGCTTTCCGTGGTAAATCCACGTCGACGTGACGACGGACGAAGTTGCTATGTAGAGCATAATGTTGGTCAGCAATTCGTCCTCGGTAAACTTGGCCCAGATATCCGGACCGCCATCTGACGTCCTCTCCAAGTCGGCCCACTTGCCGAACTTTTCCAGTATCCACCCGGCCGCCCCGACGGGGCTATCGGCGAGGGCCACCCCCAGTGTCTGTGGGCGGGTCTCCTGCTCCTGGTTGTACCCTGTCTCCCAGTCCAGGATCGCGGCCCGCCTCTTAAATAGGTCCGTCTCTTCCTGTGTGGTCGGGACGACATCCTTGGCAAGAACGCTTACCATGTTTAGATGGAAGCCCAGCAACGCGTCTGGTTGGATGTAAGCCATCCAACTTGCGATCCCCGCTCCCCAATCTCCTCCCTGTACAACATAGCGGCGACCCGGAAACAACTTCGTCATCAGCACATGCATCAACTCGGCTGCTCGCCGCGGTCCGATGACGCCTTTGATGGGCTGCGAAAAAGCAAATCCGGGGAGGGATGGAATGACGACGTCATGTCCATCCGCCACGAGCGGATCGAGAAGGCGTTCGAACTCGAGATAGGATCCGGGCCAACCATGCAGGAGAAGGACGGGCGGTCTGGACCCGTCGCCCTTGGCGTACAGGAAATGGATCCCTTCGCCTTCGATATCGGTTTTGAAATTGGGAAGCCGATTAAGACGCTGCTCGACCTCGCGCCAGTCATACGTGTCGAGCCAATAGGCCACCAGACGCTTGAGGTCGTTCACATCGACGCCTGCTGACCAGCCGCCGGCATCGGTAAGCTGAGACCAGTCATACGCTTCGACCTTCGTGCGGATGGCCGACAACCGTTCCTCGGATATGCGGATCGTAAATGGCGAGATCATCCTCTTACCCACCTCAATCAAAGCCCGAGGCCGAAAGCCGAACGGGCAGCAAGTTGCATCGATCGTTCATACGCAAAGATGGACTTTTGCTTTGCCATGTGTATGCCTTCTTGCCGTTAAACGCCTTTGCGCAGGATGCATAAATGGCAAGGATGGAAGTAATTGGCGATCTCGAGGTGTTTATGCTCGTTGCCGAGAGGGGAAGCTTTTCCGCGGCCGGCCGTCGGCTTGGTCTGGCTCCTTCATCGATCGCCAGGATCGTTGATCGAATCGAAGCAAGGCTCGGCGTTCGCCTGCTCCTGAGGACTACCCGGTTGCTAACGATTACGCCGGAAGGCACGGCATATCTGTCTGCGGCCCGGAGAATCCTTACGGATCTGAGGGAAACCGAGCAGATGATCTCGGACCGGAGTTCTCCGCGCGGCCGCCTACGGGTGACGACATCCATACAGTACGGAAGATTGTCACTGGTTCCCCTTCTTGGCGAGTTCATAAGGCGGTATCCTGACATCATGCTCGACGTCAACCTTACCGACACTGTCGTAGATATCGCAGCCGGTCAGGCCGACGTGGGTATCCGTTTCGGACCGCTTGCCGATGGTGCTTTGACGGCGCGAAAGCTCGGCGAAACGCGCAAGGTCATTGTTGCCTCTCCGGAATACCTTGCGCGCCGGGGCATGCCGAAAGTCCCGGAAGACCTCCACGATCATGATTGCCTCGGCTTCAACTTCAAGCGAGCCGCAGCGACTTGGCCGTTTCGGAAAGACGGGCGCGATTATCCTTTGGCCATCAAAGGCAGTGTAGAGGCAAACAATGGTGAAACGCTGGGACAGCTCGCCGCTGAGGGCGTAGGTATCACGCGCGTGGGAACACAGACTGTGGAGGCTGCGATCCGTTCGGGGCAGCTTGTGCCACTTCTCGAAGACTTCAATCCCGGAGAGGTGGAGGAAATCCACGCAGTGTTCGTTGGCGGCGCGCATACGCCGGCGCGCGTCAGGTGCTTTGTCGATTACCTCGCCGAAAATTCACGCCTGCTCGGGACCGGGCGCCCGGTACGTCCAGAAAAGGCAACCGACAGTCTATCGTCTTAAGTCGGACTGCCGACAACTATGCAAGCGGTCGTTCTAAAGACGAGGGCTCAAATCATCGGGTCCGAGGTTCGAATCGGCTCAAGAGCATAAAAGTGAAAGGAATCTTGGAGAGGGTCGAAAACTCGCTGTGGATATTGTCATTCAAATGCATTATCTTTGTACTGAATGTGGAGATCGTCATGGCCGCAAACGCACTTGTCCAAACACGTATTGATGCTGAAGTTCGCGATCGTGCCTCAGCCGTTCTCGAGAGCATGGGCCTAACGGTATCGGACGCGGTTCGGATCTTACTCACCCGCACGGCCAATGAGGGTGCTCTGCCCCTTGAACTTTTCTCAGGCAGTGAAGCTCACGACGCTTGGTTTCGCACCAAGGTGCTGGAAGCGTTGAACGATACTCGGCCCGACATTTCGGATAATGAAGTCGAGGCACATTTCGCAAAGCGTCGAGCGACAGCACGCCTCAGAGCAAGTGACCGCAAATCGTGAAGCTGACGTGGTCTGCGTTCGCTCTATCGGATCGCGACGCCATATTCACCTACATCGAGGCAGATAATCCTTCAGCCGCTGTCATGATCGACGAGCGGATCATGGCTGCCACTCGCCGCTTGATCGATTTTCCCGCAAGCGACCGCGTTGGAAGAATTGCAGGGACGCGCGAATTGGTGATCAACGGAACGCCTTATATCGCGGCATATGCCGTTATGGAGACGGCAGTTCGTATCCTTCGCGTCCTTCATGGCTCTCAGGAGTGGCCCGAGACTTTGCCACACAGCTGAGCTTTTAGCTCGACACGAACCTTCTGGTCCTTTGCGATGATCGCGGCTTCCATTTCAAGCTACAGTTGGCAATCTCGTCAGATCGCCGCGGGTTCGCGTCAGGTAGGTATTGGCGCGAGTTGTCGGTCACGATCCTTAGCTTAATGCCCCGAAGTGTCGGGCTTCCGGTTCGGTACCCATCAACGGCAATCAGTCTGCGCCCTTTGCTAACAGCCGATCAGGCCTGAAGAATGTGCCTGCGCGTTAGTTCCATCAGGTGACCGGCATCACCTCTCTCTATCGCGTCAACCATCTGCTGGTGTTCGCGACCGGATTGCTCGATGCGGGCGCGCGTTCGCCACTGCGACACCGGTGCCGAAGACGTTCGCTGCCGAATTTCCGTGACCAGCTCCACGAGTTCCTGATTACCGGCGATCGCAAGCAACTCGCGGTGGAAGGCGAGGTTGGCTTCGTAAAGCTCAAGCATGGTGCCGTTCAGCACCAGATCGTCGAAGCGTAAAGCAAGAACTCGCAGCTTCGCGATATCTGCCGCGCTCGCGTTCGCAACGATACGGTCGCTGACGGCGACTTCAAGGATGACGCGAATGTCGCTGACCTCCTCAGCGCGGCGCCCATCCTGCTCGTGGACGTGATAGCCACGATTGGGAATATGCTCCACCAGCCGCTTCTGTACCAGCCTGTCGAGAGCCCGTCGAACTTCGGGCCGCGTACAATTATATCGCCGTTCGAGATCGATCTGCTTCAGCCAGGTTCCGGGCGGAAGGCGGCCGGCAAGAATATCCTGGAGAATGAGTTCAGTCACGTCGGGCGTCTGCGGCTCTTGTATTTGCGCTGTCGCTTCGGCTTCCAGCAAATTCATGCAGTTCTCCCCAGCCTTCCGTTTCCGGCGACGACTATCATAGCTCTCCTTTGGCTCATAACGAGCACGATTATCGGTGCTGAAAAAATATTCATGCCCATCTCTTGCGCTGCTATTTCAATTGGCGCATAAATTGGCGCCAATTTGATTACCATTTTATAAGGTGGGTTGTAAATCCATGCAAAATTCCGATGCCGTCTGGGATATCGTCGAGAAAAAGCGCGCTGTGTTCTTCGAGCTGAGCGACCGGATCTGGGACATTCCGGAGACGAATTACCTGGAATACCAATCCGCAGAAGAGCATGCGCGCCTTCTCGAACATGAAGGTTTTCGCGTCGAGCGGGGCATTGCCGGCTTGCCGACGGCAGTCATGGGAGAAGCGGGCGAGGGCGGCCCGGTGATCGCGATCCTCGGGGAGTTCGATGCACTGCCGGGGCTGAGCCAGGAGGCTGGCATTGCCGAGGAGCGGCCGCTGGTCGACGGCGGCAACGGTCATGGCTGCGGTCATAATATGCTCGGTGCCGGATCGATGCTCGCTGCCGCTGCCGTCAAGGATTTCCTCGTGGAGAGCGGCCTGAAGGGCCGGGTGCGCTATTATGGATGTCCCGCCGAAGAAGGTGGCTCCTCGAAAGGCTTTATGGTCCGCGCCGGCGTTTTCGACGATGTTGATATCGCGATCTCGTGGCATCCGGCAGCCTTTGCGGGCGTCAACAACCCCATCTCGCTCGCCTGCAACGAAATCAATTTCCATTTTTCAGGCCGCGCCTCGCATGCCTCCGCCACGCCTCATCTTGGCCGCAGCGCTCTCGATGCGGTGGAGTTGATGAATGTTGGCGTCAACTACATGCGCGAACATATGCCTTCAAGCGCTCGCATCCACTATGCCATCACCAATGCGGGTGGCGCGGCACCCAACGTCGTGCAGGCGCGCGCCACAGTGCGCTACCTCGTACGAGCGAGAACCTTGCCGGAGCTTCTGTCCCTGGTTGCCCGTGTCAGGAAAGTTGCCGAAGGTGCGGCGCTGATGACCGAGACTACTGTTCGCAGCGAGATCATTAGCGGCGACGCCAATCTCGTCGGCAACACGCCGCTGGAAGAATGCATGTTCTCGCATCTGCAGCGGCTCGGGCCTCCGCAGTTCGATGATGCGGACCGGGAAATAGCCCGCAAGTTCCAGCAGACCTTCAATGCTGAGGATATCGCAGCCTCCTATGGCCGTTTCGCGCTGAAATCGAGGAGAGATCAGCCGCTTTGCGAGGAGATTTTCCCGCTGAACGCTGGCGATGGCACGCTGGTCGGCTCCACCGATGTCGGAACCGTGAGTTGGGTGGTACCAACAGTGCAGATGCGCGGCGCGACCTACGCCATCGGTACGCCCGGCCATTCCTGGCAACTGGTCGCCCAAGGCAAGCTGCCGGCTGCTCACAAGGGAACCGAGCATGCTGCCAAGGTGATGGCCAGCACGGCAGCGGATCTCATCCGTAATCCCAAGTTGATCGAAGCCGCCAAGGCCGATCACAAGGCGCGCCTTGAGGGAACGCCTTTCGTCAACCCGATCCCCGATGACGTCGAACCGCCGCTGCCGGAGAAGGCCCATGCCTGACTTGGCCCTGCAGCCAGATCGTGAACAGCTAATGGCACACATCCGCGAGTTCGCCCGGCGGGTGAAATTATCCGGAACGCCGGAGGAACTGGAGAGCTTTCATTATCTTCAGGCGCAGATGGACAGCTATGGGTATCGCACACAGCTGCTGTCGCATGATGCTTTCATCAGCCTGCCCGGCGCGGCAAAGGTCGAGATCGAAGGCAAAGGTCTTGGTTGCATTACCCATTCGATGTCGGTTTCGAGCGGGGCAGGAGGTATAAGCGGCGACCTCGCCCATGTCGGCGAAGGGACAGAAGCCGATTTCGTCGGCAAGGACGTCGCCGGCAAAATCGTTCTGGTCGACGGAATTGCCACCGAGGAAGTCGCCGCACTTGCGAGCGCGGCCGGCGCCTGCGGCCAGATTCATGTGAGCCCGAACGAACATCTCTACGAAATGTGCGTGTCGCCGGTCTGGGGCAGCCCGTCGCAACATACGCGGGCCCAACTCCCGAAGACTGTCATCTGCACAATTGCCAGAGAAGACGGCATGCGCCTACGCGAACGGCTCGCCCGGGGTGAAAAGGTGCACACAACTCTCACGGCAGAAGTCGACACCGGATGGCGCAATACGCCACTCCTGGTCGCCGAGTTTCAGCCGGCGAGTGAGGATGAGCCATTCGTGCTGTTTTCAGGCCATCACGATACTTGGCATTTCGGTGTCATGGATAATGGGGGCGCCAACGCGACGATGCTGGAGGCGGCACGCCTGCTTGCCCTTCAGACAAGGGATTGGCAGCGCGGTCTGCGCATCTGCTTCTGGTCCGGCCATTCGCATGGACGCTACTCCGGTTCTGCCTGGTATGCCGACGAATATTTTGACGAGCTCGATCGCCGTTGCGTGGCGCATGTCAATGTCGACTCCACCGGCGGCGAGGGCGCGTCCATTCTTACCAATTCCGGCGTCATCGACGAGTTGAAGCCTTTGGCGGCGGACACAATCGAGCGGCTGACAGGACAAAAACATGCCGGCAGGCGCCATGGCAGAGCCGCAGATCAATCCTTCTGGGGTGTCGGCATCCCCTCGATGTTTGGTAGCCTCAGCCATCAGCCGCCTGGGCCTGTCAAGATGCTGACGGCGCTCGGCTGGTGGTGGCATACAC
>NZ_JAUQTZ010000178.1:0-11349 GCF_059803845.1 Rhizobium sp. UFLA01-1127
GGCAATGATCGAGCGCAGAGGGATTGGCGGCCTTCAGAATGGAGGCGGCAGCGGTCGCGACATAACCGTCGATGATCACCGGGATGCGTTCCATGCGTGCGGCAAGGATGGCTCCGGCCATGGCGGCAATCTCGCGGCCGCCGAGGCGGCGCAGGATTTCCAGCGGATCGGAGAGATGATCGCGGTGCAGTGCCACCGCCTTCTCGACGGCGGCGATCTTGCGCTTCAGCATCTCGCCTTCCGAACCGGTGCCGGGGCCGACCCAGTCTTCAGCCTTGCCGCCATAAAGAGCGTAGTGAATGGCTGCAGCGATCGTGGTGTTGCCGATACCCATTTCGCCGACGCAAAGCAGATCCGTACCGCCGGCAATCGCCTCCATGCCGAAGGCCATGGTGGCTGCACAGTCGCGCTCCGTCAGCGCCGGCTCTTCGGTGATGTCGCCCGTGGGAAAATCAAGCGCCAGGTCGAAGACCTTGAGACCGAGATCATATGCAACGCAGATTTGGTTGATCGCCGCGCCGCCCGCGGCGAAGTTCTCCACCATCTGCTGCGTGACGGAAGGCGGAAACGGCGTAATTCCCTGCTTGGTGACACCATGATTGCCGGCAAAGATCGCCACCAGCGGCCGGGTTACGGCCGGGGCGCGGCCGGTCCAGGCGGCTAGCCAGAAAGCGATTTCCTCGAGCCTGCCGAGCGCACCCGGCGGTTTGGTGAGCTGCGCATCACGCTCGCGCGCTGCCACAAGCGCCCGGGCATCCGGGCCTGGCAGATCGCGCAGCAATGCGCGGAAATCGTCGAATGGGAGGCCGCTGACGCTCATGAATGCGTTCCTTGTCTTTTCGTCTCAAATCGGGTTCTTTGCGTGCGACTCTATTAATCTTCGGAATCGGCGCAAACAACTCCAAAAGCGCCCGATACTGTCGTGCGTATGGCGGGGAGAGGAAGAAATGCGGGAATATATGCGCGACATCGCACGCGCCGTCGCCTTTCTCAGCCGTATTTCGGTGTCGCCATCCTTCTTCGAAGGCTATGACGGCAAGCTCTCGCATGTGTCCCGCACCTTCCCCCTTGCCGGCCTGCTGATCGTCGTACCCGCCGCGCTGACTTTCGGTGTGCTGCTGGATCTCAAGGCCGATCCGTTGATGGCGGCGCTGCTGACACTCGTCGTGCAGACGGTCACGACCGGCGCGCTTCATGAGGACGGGCTGAGCGATACCGCCGACGGGCTCGGAGGCGGTAAGGACCGCGACCGCGCCCTTGAAATCATGAAGGATAGCCGCATCGGCACCTATGGCGCAGCCGCGCTCATCCTGTCCTTCGGCCTGCGCGGCGCGGCGCTGGCCGCCCTCGCCCGCCACCTGCCGCCTTTCGACTGCGCGATTGCCCTTCTCGCAACCGCCGCATTGAGCCGCGGCGCCATGGTCTGGCACTGGTATGCCCTTCCACCCGCCAAACCTGACGGAGTAGCCGCGTCCGCAGGCAAGCCGGATGGCGATGCCATGCAACTGGCTTTGATTACCGCACTCGGCCTTGCCGTGCTGCTCATAGGTCCTGTCCTCAGCGTTGCAGCACTGGTCGCCTGCCTCCTGGCAACCAGTGCCGCGACACTTCTTGCGACCAGATACGTGCAGCAAAAACTGTCCGGCCACACTGGCGATACGATCGGCGCGACGCAACAGATTTGCGAGATCGCTTCCCTGTGTACTCTTGTCATGTGCGTTTGAAGCATCGATATATGATCTCATGCTGACACCTTGCATCCTTGTCTGCTCCATCGACCAAGCGACCGGCTATTGCTTCGGCTGCGGCCGCACATCGGCGGAGATCGGCGCGTGGATGAACTACAGTGACGACCAGCGCCGCCAGATCATGGAAACGCTTCCCGAACGCCTGACGAAGGTCGAACGCAAGCCGCGCAGGGAAACCCGCCGTCAAAGAATGGCACGGGAGCGCAGCGCCGTATGAACCGCCTGAACATCGTTCTCGCCATTCTCGGCATCGGCCTCGCACTGCTCATCTTCAACAACAATGGCGGCACCACCTTCGGCATGCACAACGACGATTTCGCACGCGTCGTCTATCTTGTGCCGATCGCTGTGATGATGAGCGCAGCGGTCTGGGCAAGCCGCCATACCGTCAGCCAGTCGATCCGCAATCTTCTGATCTGGTTCGTCATCATCATGGCGCTCGCGACCGCCTATATCTATCGCCAGGATGCCGAGCAGGTCGGCAATCGCGTCTTCGCAGGCTTGATGCCCGGCCATGCCGTCGTCGTCACCACAAGTGAAGGCGGCCAGGAAGTCATCCTCCACAAGCGCTCGAACGGCCATTTCGAGGCGCGGGTCAAAATCAATGGCCAGCCGATCGACATGCTGATCGATACCGGCGCCAGTACCATCGCTCTTTCGCCTGAAGACGCCGAACGCGTCGGCATCATTCCGGAAAACCTCACCTATTCCATGACAGTGCTGACTGCGAACGGTCGAGCCCGCGCGGCCCCCGTGGAACTCGGCTCGGTGGCGATCGGCCCGATCAAGCGGAGGGATGTCGAGGCGAGCGTAGCCGAAGCCGGCAAGCTCGATCAAAGCCTTCTCGGCATGAGCTTTCTCGAAACCCTGGGATCGATGCAGATGCAGACCGACGAGCTTCGGCTGCGGGATTGAAGGAAACGAACGGCCGTATTCGATAGTTCGGCTCGGACCGAAGCATTCGCCGGTGCCTTCACTCTAAAAGACGGGCATATCCGAACACAGGAAGAGTGAGACATCATGGCGCCCGCAAGAATCAATATATCGACCGAACTGCTGCTTCTCCTTGCACTTGCAACCTGCTGGGGCGCCTCCTATACCTTCATCCGCGTCGGGGTAGCGACCATTCCGCCGATCACGCTGATCGCCGCGCGTACCATGATCGCCGGTCTCGTTCTGCTCGCGATCATCCGCTGGCGTGGCCTGAGCCTGCCGAAAGACGCAGCCACTTGGAAGCGTTTTCTCATTCAATCCTGCCTCAACAGCGCCATTCCCTTCACGCTGATCGCCTGGGCGGAACAGACCGTCGATGCTGGTCTCGCGACCATATTGAATTCGACGACACCGATCTTCACCTTCCTGATCGCTGCTTTCGTGCTGCGCAGCGAGCCGATGTCGGGGCGCAAGCTTTTCGGCGTAAGTGCCGGCATGGCGGGGATTTGCCTGATCATCGGCCTCGATGCGCTGAATGGCATGGGCCGTCAGTCGCTGCCGCAGCTCGCCGTCGTTGCAGCATCGGTCTGCTATGCATGCGCGGCCCTGTTCGGCCGCAATTTCAAAGGGTTGGATTCGATGATGCCGGCGGCAGGCTCGTTGCTTTGCGGTGCTGCTCTCCTGATCCCCGCCAGTCTGATTGTCGAGCACCCCTGGCAGATTGCGCCATCCACGACTTCGATTCTGGCGCTCCTCGGCCTGTCCGTCGTTTCAACCGCCCTCGCCTTCAGCATCTACTTTCGGCTCATTCAAACCCTCGGTTCGGTCGGCACGACCGCGCAGGCCTATCTGCGCGTCCCGATCGGCGTCGGCATCGGCGTCGCCTTGCTCGGCGAACCTCTGTCTCCGACGGCAGCCGTCGGCCTCGTCTGCGTCGTGGCAGGTGTCATGGCCATGACCATCGCACCGCGCAAGCGGATCGCAGCCGGATAAAATCAATCCAGGTCGGCTCGCGTGCGCGGATCAGATCGGAAGGGATAAGTCGTCCCATGCGAAAATGAGATTGTCGGAACGCCAGATCGGCCCTGGATCGGTATACTGGCCGATCAATCGCCCTCCGAGCGCCCGATAGAAGGCGATGGCGGGTTCGTTACCGGCGACGACCCCGAGTGCCGCACCCGAATATCCCATGGATGCAAGCTGCTCCATCATTGCCCGCATCAGCCGGCGGCCAAGTCCCTGACGCTTGACGGAGGGATCGACATAGAGCGACTTGATCTCACCGCGTGCCCCGAATGCCGGCTCGGACGGCGCCGCAGTCGCACCGATGCCGACGAGCCGGTCACCCTGCTTGGCCAGAAGCACCCGCTGATCTCCATGCGGATTGGCCAGAATATCGGCCCATCGCACACGGCGGAAATCTTCATCAAGGACACGATATACCTCGGCAGGCGCAAGATCGCGATAGGTGTCGCACCAGACCGCGCGATGCAGCCTGGCAATGTCGGCGACATCTTCGGCGAGAGCTGGCCCGATCGAGATTTCCCTGGTCATTTCGCATTTCCGATAACGGTGCCGCGCAGCGCACCGACGAGATAGAGCGAACCGGTGACAAGCATCCAGCCGCCCCGCGCGGCAGCCGCCGCGACGGCCCGATCCAGCGCCTTGTGCGGGTCGGGCTCGACTTCGCAAGCCATCCCCATGGACGTCCCAAGCGCTTCCAACTCGCTCGCGGCATGCGCGCGACCGGAACCGGATGCTTCGGTAAACACCGCATAGGAAACATATCGGGATAGGACTTCCAGAAAGCCCATTGCATCCTTGTCGGAGGCCAGTGCGGCGATGACGACACAATCGCCGCCGATGCCGGGCGAGCGCGTGATATCGCGCAGGACAGCCTCGATATTGAACGGCACATGCGCGCCGTCCATCACCAACGGCAAGGTCTGACGTCCGTGCCGCAGCGCCGGCGGCAGCACGAAGTCAAAGCGTTCCATCCGGCCCGGCAGATGTGCCCTCGCGATCACCGCCGGTTCGAGCAGCCACGCACCGATGGGCCGGGCCTTTGCGCCCTCCTCCTGCACGCCCTCGCCCTGTCGACCAAGGTGATCGAACACCAGACCGACCAGCGAAATGTTCGTTTCCGCAATCGTTGCATCTTCGGGAAGATCTGTTCGAAGCACGTCGCAGCCAAGTTCATCGGCCCTTTGCTGCAAGATCCGTCCCGCGGCGTCGCCAGCGGCAAGCGTGGTGGCGAGCGTCGCGCCGGGCTTCAATATGCCGACCTTCTCCCGCGCGATCGCCTCGCGCGTACCCCCGAGAATCTCCGTATGCTCGAGGCCGATATTGATGACGATGGCCACTTCGCCGAAAACCACGTTCGTCGAGTCCAGCCTGCCGCCGAGCCCGACCTCGACCACGACCCAGTTCAAACCGGCATCTCTGAAGACGACGAAGGCGGCGGCAGTTATCACGTCGAACCAGGTAGCGTCCTCCCCGGCAGTCGCCGCCTGCTTTGCGCCCTCATAGCTGTCCAGCACCTGCATGATCGCCTGTGCCAGCGCATCGTCCTCGACCTCATGACCGAGAACGCTGATACGTTCGTTCACACGGTCGACATGCGGCGACGCATAGCGGCCAACCTGCCAGCCGGCCCGCAGCAATCCGGCCTCGAGAAGCGCCGACACCGACCCCTTGCCCTTGGTGCCGGCGACATGAATGGCACGAAAGCTCAGATGCGGATTACCCAGGCGCTGCATGAGGTCGAGCATCGGCTCGAGACCGACCCGCATCTCCCCGCGCGGCTTGCGCTCCCAATTGGTCAATTGATCGAGCCGGGAAAGTGCTTGGGATAGCGAAGGATTGGGATCAGCCTGCGACATTGGATGCTTTCTAGGACGTGTGTTGCGGCAGCAAAAGCCGCGGGCTTCCTGCATAATTCCTTAAATCGGCATCGATTTAAGGATAAAATTATGCAGTGAATTTAAAGTACTACAGCGACCTTTGCACGTCATATATGACGCGCGGCGCTGTAGACCCGCCAGCCCGGCATCGCCGTCAGTTCCGCAACCGATAACCGGTTTTGAAAATCCATCCAAGGATGACCAGGCAGATGACGAGGAAAAGCGTGATCATGGCCAGGCTCAGCGCCGGATTGACATCGGCGATGCCGTAGAAGCTCCAGCGGAAGCCACTGACGAGATAGAGGACCGGATTGAGGTGGCTGACGGCCTGCCAGAAAGGCGGCAGCATGTTGATCGAATAGAAGCTGCCGCCAAGGAAGGTCAGCGGCGGCACGACCAGCATCGGGATGAGGTTCAGCTGCTCGAAATTCCCGGCCCATATGCCGATCATGAAGCCGAACAGGCTGAAGGTTACGGCCGTCAGCACGAAGAAAAGGATCATCATGAACGGATGCTCGATCCTGATATCGACGAAGAAGCTCGCGGTCGCCAGGATGATCAGGCCGATCAGCATCCCCTTGGTCGCCGCCGCGCCGACATAGCCGAGAACGATCTCGGCCATGGCGACGGGTGCCGACAGCACCTCGTAGATCGTGCCCGTGAATTTCGGGAAATAGATGCCGAAGGAGCCGTTGCTGATGCACTGGCCAAGCAGGGTCAGCATGATCAGGCCGGGTGTGATGAACGCCCCATAGGAGACACCCTCGACCAGATTGATGCGCGAACCGATCGCCGCACCGAAGACGATGAAATAGAGTGACGTGGAAATGACCGGCGAAACGACGCTCTGGAGCAGAGTGCGGCGCGTGCGGGCCATTTCGAAAGCGTAGATGGATTTGACCGCTTCGAAGTTCATTTGCCTGCCTCCACCAGCGAGACGAAAATATCCTCGAGCGAACTTTGACGCGTCGAGAGATCCTTGAAGTGAATTCCCTGCTCGGCCAGCTTCGACAGCAGAGCCGCGATGCTCGACTGCTCGTTTTGGGCATCGAAATCATAGATCAGCGTCAGACCGCTCGGTCCGAGCGAAAGCCCATTGCCTTCGAGACGGTGCGGGACGGCGTCCAGCGGCTCGTTCAAATCGAGGATGAGCTGCTTGCGCCCGAGCTTGGCCATTAGTGCCTTCTTCTCCTCCACCAGCAGCAGCTCGCCGCCATTGATGACGCCGACGCGATCGGCAGCTTCCTCGGCCTCCTCGATGTAATGCGTCGTCAGAATGATCGTGACGCCGGACGCGCGCAGACGTTCGACCACATGCCACATGTCCTTTCGCAGCGTCACATCGACGCCAGCCGTCGGCTCGTCGAGGAAAAGTATCTCCGGTTCGTGCGAGAGCGCCTTGGCGATCAATACACGCCGCTTCATGCCGCCGGAAAGCTGGCGAAGCATGTTGTCCTTCTTCTCCCAGAGCGAAAGATCGCGCAGGATTTTCTCGATATGTTCAGGGTTCGGCTTCTTGCCGTGCAGCCCGCGCGAGAAGCTCACCGTATTCCAGACCGTTTCGAACTGATCGGTCGTCAGCTCCTGCGGCACGAGGCCGATCATGCTGCGCGTAGCGCGGAAATCGCGCACGACGTCATGCCCGCCGACCGTCACCGAGCCGCTGCTCGGGTTGGCGATCCCGCAGACGATGGAAATCAATGTCGTCTTGCCAGCACCATTCGGCCCGAGCAGCGCCAGGATTTCACCCCGCTCGATATCGAGATCGACACCTTTCAGTGCCTGAAATCCGTTGGAGTATGTTTTCCTAAGATTGCGAATCGAAATGATCGGAGCCATGGTCAGGCAAATTCCGGCTTTTGTGATGAATTTCGCGGCGTTTGCCCGCTATATAACCGGTTTTAAGCTTTGACCACCCCGAGACGACGAAACACAGCGTTCGCTTAACCCAAATAAGCTGTCATCAAATCGTGACCTTGGTCGGGCATATAGCTCCTTAGGTGAGCAACGTTTGTCGCAACTCCGCCCAACGCCTCTTGGCGACACCGTTAGCGCCTGCTGTATTGGCCGATTTATTGCCCTCGCATTCATATTGCATGCATCATTGCAACATGAAGTTCTTTTCTGGAGCAGGCAAGGACCCCCGTCGTTGCCATGCGCCACTCAAGCCGGCCTAGCCGGCTTTTCTTTTTTTGCCGGCTTACGATCCGAAGAGCGAAGGTCACCAGCTGCCGTTCACGCCGCAGCCCGCCGGC
The DNA here is from genome assembly GCF_059803845.1 of Rhizobium sp. UFLA01-1127. Lineage (NCBI taxonomy): Bacteria > Pseudomonadati > Pseudomonadota > Alphaproteobacteria > Hyphomicrobiales > Rhizobiaceae > Rhizobium > Rhizobium sp. UFLA01-1127. The sequence continues at coordinate 7,840 of NZ_JAUQTZ010000178.1, forward strand.
GGCAGGGTCTTGTGCTCGAAGCGAGCCTTCAGCATTTCGCAGCCCTTGTCGCGGATGGGGCCGGGCATCATGGAGTTGAGGCCGATGCCGACCTCATCGAACGGATCGTCGGCATAGGCGACATAGGCATACCAGCGGCCGCCGATGACGATGACGATAGCGATCAGTGCGGCGGCGAGCGCTCTTCCCAGGCTTTTCTTTCGTCTCGGCACGTCTTCCATGAAACCCTCTTATGCTCTCGGACAGCCCACTTAAAGCGCGATTCACCCAGATAGGTAAATCAGCTTCTCCGTTCGGCAAGGATGGATGCTGTTCCGGCGAAACGCCAATCACAGGCTGCAATAGCGCCGGCCGCCCTTCCGATCCCTGAGATCGAAGTGGAAATGGTTCCAATGTTCCGGATTGCTGCCCGGCCCGAGCACCGTATCGAAATAGCGGCAGCTGTCGCTGCGCACCGCCTTGAGCAGCGCACCTTCCCTGAAGGAAAAGAGGCCCTTTCTGCGTATGTCGATCACGTGGCCGTTCTTCAGGACGAAGGTGCCGACGTCGATCGCGTTGCCGTGAGCGTGCTCCGACATCGGATTATAGCGTTGCCGGCTATTGTTCATGCGTCGGCAGGAATAGCCGCCGAGCGGAACGATCGTGCCGATGCCGGACCAGTAGCGCGTGCGCGCTGCCGGAGCGAGCTCGTTCTTCACCCATTTGGCAAAGGCGAGCGTCACTTGACAGTTCAGTGTGACTGCCGGCCTGACGGCGATGTTGCCGGAGAGACCACCGAGCGAAATCGGATAAGGAACCTGGCATGCCGGACCGTTCGATATGGCCGGCCTATCCGTATAGACGACGCCCAGGCGCCGCAGCTCCTGACGGCAGGCGATTTCCGAAGGCGGCATCATGCCGGGCGTCGATTGCGGCGCCTCGAACTGCTGATCGAGGCGCGGTATCGGATTTTCGACGCGCGGCAGCATTGCGACCTGCGTTCCCGGCAGCGACCTTGGTATCCGCGATTGGTTGAGTTCGGCCTGTGCGGCCGGGCGCTGAAGAGTGGAGCGGTTGGTCTGCACCGGCGCGTCGGTGCCGATGCCGTCGACCACAGGCTGATCGGACTGACCTTCGGCAATATTCTGCTGTTCTTCCTGTGCCAATCCGACCACCGATCCGGACTGAGCCTCCTCACTCGGGCCGACGCCGAGCTCGGCATCCATGTTGACGCCTTGAGACGGAATGTTCGATTGCTGCGCCAGACCGGATTCGACGTCGGAAGTGGTCACAGCCTCGCCGGTTCCCGTGGAGCGAACAGGGCCGCCGTTGTAATTGCTCGAAGCAGAAACGACGGGGTCCCGAACGCCCTGATAGGCGAATTGTCGCTGCTGCACGCTCCGATACGGCTTGATGGAGCCGACGCGCGAGGAACTGTCGATGCTGGAGGGCGGCAAGAGACTGTCTGCCGTACAGGCGACCAGCGCCGACGACAATAGCAATGGCAGCGCGACCCGCCGCAGAATGGGTAAGATGGCCATAGTCCTGATCCGCTGCCCCAGCCACGGTCGGTAACGGTTACAAATCCTAAATGGGAAGGGTGAACGAATGCTTACCGCAGCCGATCGCAATGGTTCGGATCGGTTCCATGCGGACGGGCGGAACGCATGAAGCAATGCTCCCAGCCCACAAGACGTCTCCACGGAAACGCCGGCAAGGCTTTTCCATCCTATCCGGATTGCATAGGTTAAGTTTTGGAATCGGGCCGTGAAACAGGAGCAGATGAATGAACGACAGCGTCAAACCGAGAGGTGAGCTGACATTGCGCACGCTTGCCATGCCCGCCGACGCCAATCCTGCCGGCGATATTTTCGGCGGCTGGGTCATGGCGCAGATGGACTTGGCAAGCGGCATTCGCGCTGCCGAACGCGCGCGCGGCCGCGTAGTGACGGCCGCGGTCAAGGAGATGGCGTTCGAACTGCCGGTCAAGATCGGCGACACGCTGAGCGTCTTCACCGATATCGAACGTGTCGGTCGCACCTCGATCACCCTGAGCGTCGAAGCATGGGCGCACCGTGCCCGTTATAACAGCCTTGAGAAAGTCACGGCGGCGACGTTCATCATGGTCGCGCTCGATGAAAACGGCTTGCCGAAGGCTGTACCAGAGGAGAGCTGACGCGATGGATTCCGCGCACACACCGGAGGTCTACGTCTATATCAGGACGGTCATGAGCATGGTGATCGGCCTTTCGCTCGCCCAGCTCCTGACCCGGCTTGCCGGCTTCGTGCAATCGCCGGGCAAGAACAAGATATACATGGTCCACATCGGCTGGGTGTTGTCCATGTTCCTCTTCATCATCCATTTCTGGTGGTGGGAATACCGGCTGCAATCCGTCGCGCAGATCAGTTTCGGCGTCTATCTCTTTCTCATCTGCTTCTGCTGCCTCTTTTACTTCCTCTGCGTATTGCTGAATCCGCCGTCTGTGGAGGACTATGGCGGCTTCGAGGAATATTTCATCTCCCGCCGTCACTGGTTCTTCGGCCTGCTTGCCGTCACCTACGCCGTCGACCTCGTGGACACGATGCTGAAGGGAGAGGCCTATTTTCGATCTCTCGGCTGGGAATATCCGGCGCGCAATATCGTCTACATCATCCTTTGCATCATTGCCTCGATCACCGCCAACCGGCGTTTCCAGGCAGCATTCGTGGTCATAGGGCTGATCTACCAGATCACATGGATCTTCCGCCTCTACGACGTGCTTCCTGGATAGGGATCACATGGCTTGGGGAGAACCGCTGCGATTCGATGCGCTGCGATCCTTGACCAAGACATCGCCATATTGTTCAGATCGATTGCCGTCTGCGACGCAGATTTTGGGGGGACTCTGGCCTTGAAGACAAAGAGCTATGCATTGGGATTGGCGCTTGCTCTTTCGCTGCCCTGGCTTGCTCATGCCGAGGATCCTGCCCCGGGACCGGCCAATACCACGATCGACCTGAAATATTGGGTGGAGTTCGCAAAGCAAGGCAATCCGGCAGCACAATACGGTCTCGGCTATCGCTATGCCAATGGCCAGGGCGTGGAGCAGGATGATGCCCAGGCCGTCGATTGGTATCGGAAATCGGCAGAGCAAGGCAATGCGCAGGCGCAATATGCGCTGGCCTATATGTATGCCAGCGGTCGCGGCGTCGATGCGGATCTGAAAAAGGCGAACGACTGGTATCTGAAGGCGGCGCAACGTGGCAATGCAGACGCCCAATACGCCATCGGCTATTCCTTTGCGAATGGCCGGGGCATGAATGTCGACCGGGAAGAGGCCGTCACTTGGTACCAGAAAGCCGCGGCCCAGGATCAGGCACAGGCGCAATATGCACTTGGTTACATGTATGCCAACGGCCTCGGCGTCCATCAGGACAAGGCGATCGCGCTTGGCTGGTATCGCAAAGCAGCCGATCAGGGCCGGTCCGACGCCCAGTATGCGGTCGGGTACATGTACGACAGCGGCCAGGGCACGGAAGAAGATCAGGAAC
>NZ_JAUQTZ010000179.1:0-11243 GCF_059803845.1 Rhizobium sp. UFLA01-1127
CTGGAACACCATGCCGACATGGGTGCGGATCTGGCGCAGATGCGCCTCGCTGGCCAGGAACCGGCCTCGGCCATTGTCTTGATGATAGGACATGCCGGCCAGGTGCAAGGTGCCTTCCTGGAAGGGCTCGAGCGTCATCAGGATGCGCAGGACCGTCGATTTTCCCGAACCGGAAGGGCCGATCAGCGTCACCTTTTCGCCGGGCGCGACATCGAAGCAGAAATTGTCGAGCACGGTCAGGTGGCCGTATCGCTTGGTGACATCTTGAAAGCGGATCAGTGGTTGCGTCATCTCAGAGCAATTCCGTTTTTCGGCAACGCCTTTTCGAGCCAGTGAATGGCCGCCGAGCAGACGAGCGTGAGGATGAGGAAGATCAGGCCGACGAGGGAAAGCGGCACCAGATACTCGAACGTCCGATCTCCGATGAGATTGGCAAGGTTGAGCATGTCGACGACCGTCACGACGGAGAGCACCGGCGTCTCCTTGAGCATGGAGACGAGATAGTTGCCCATGGCCGGTACGATGCGGGGGATCGCCTGCGGGATGATAATATCCCAATAGGTACGGCCGTGGCTCAGATTGAGCGCCGTTGCCGCCTCCCATTGCCCGCGGGGCACCGCATCCAGACCGCCACGATAGACTTCCGACGTATAGGCCGAATATTGCAGACCGAGGGCCAGCGCGCCGGTGAGGAAGGCTGGCAATGTGATGCCGTAGATCGGCAGGACGTAGTAAAGGAAGAAGAGCTGAACGAGCAGCGGCGTGTCACGCAGAAACTCGATGACAAGGGCCGTCGGCCAGGAGATCGCCACGAAACGGCTGCGCCTGAGCAAAGCGAAAATCAGGCCGAGAACAAGCGCGATGGCAAATCCGGCGGCCGCCGCCTCCAGCGTGACGATGAGGCCGATGCCGAGGATCGGCAGGATCGATAATGCAAAGGACAGCGTCGTCGACGTATCCCAGGTGAAGCCGTACATCATGCCGGCGCCCTCCCCGGGAAAGCGACGCCACGGCGAAGGATCGTCTCCAGCCAGCGCATGAAGGCAACGAGGACGAGCGCCATGATGAAATATCCAATCAGCGTCAGCGAATAGATCGTCACGCTGTCGAGCGTGATATTGCGCAGCTGTTGCGCCTGGAAGGTCAGATCGCTGATCGATATCAGTGACACCAATGCCGTATCCTTCAGGTTCTGGACGGCAAGATTGCCGAAGGCCGGCATCATCTCCACCACGGCCTGGGGCAGGACGATATGGAAGAGCGTCTGTCCCTGCTTGAAATTCAGGGCGCGTGCCGCCTCATGCTGAGCGTCGGGAACCGCCTGCAGCGCACCGCGCACGACTTCCGCGCCATAGGCGCCGATGTTGAGCGCGAGGCCGGCAATGCCGGTCGTGATCGGATCGAAGGAGATCCCGATCAGAGGCAGCGCGTAATAGAGCCAGAAGAGCTGCACCAGAAGCGATGTGCCGCGAAAGATCTCGATATAGACGATCGCGACTAGGGAGAGCAGCCGCCCTCCGGCAAAGCGTGCCAGACCGGCTGCAAAAGCCAGGATCGCACCGAGGAACATCGAGGCAACGGCGATGATCGCCGTCACCTCCGCGCCTTTCAGCAGCGCCGGCAGATAGTGTGTCCAGCTCATGGCCCGGTCACCTCCTTTCCAGAATGGAAGGGGCCGAACGGCTTGGCGGCTAACCTTGGGACAGCCGCCAAGTCGTTCCTAGCCGTCGATAGGGTCACTTGCCCGCGCACAGATCTTCAGTGCTCTTCGTGCGTGCTGCCTCGACGCTTTCGGCACTCAGACCGTAGGACATCAGGATCTTCTTGTAGTCGTCCGTCTTCTTGAAGGCTTCAAGCGCGGTGTTGAACGCCTTGTAGAGTTCCTTGTCCTCTGGCCGGAAATCAAAACCGCCATAGCTTCTGACGGATTTCCCGTTGATGACCGGATCGGTGAAGGGTTCCGCATGCTCGACATTGGCGCTGGCCTGAACGAGCTTGGCGACGGTCAGCTCGGTCGCCGCATAGGCGTCGGCCCGGTCCGTCTGGATCGTCGATAACGCATCTGCATTCGCCTGGATCATGACGATCTGGGATTCCGGAATGCCGAGACCATGGAAGAAGTCGAGCTGGTCGGCACCCGATACGATCGCAACCTTGAGCGACGGATCCTTCTTGATGTCCTCATAGGAATGCAGCTTCTTCGGATTGCCCTTCGGCACGAGCAGTCCCTCGCCATAGCTCGAATTCGGGGTGGTGAACTGCACCTGCTTGCAGCGCTCCGGCAAGATGTTCTGCTCGGCGGCGACGAAATCGAAACGCTTGGCCTTCAGGCCGGGGATCAGCGAGCCGAACGGCGTCACGGTCCACTCGACGTCCTTGACGCCCATCGACTTCAACACGGCTGCGGCGACATCGGGACCGATGCCCTTGGCGGCACCGCTCTCGTCCATGAAGCTGTAGGGAACCTCGTTGGCGCTGGCGCCACGGATATAGCCATCCTTCTTGATCTGATCGAGGCTGGCGGCGTGGGCGGATGCGGCGAGGCCGATGGTCAGACCCATGACGGCAAGGCTGCGATAAAGATTCGTTCTCATGGTTCACTCCTCTGTGGTTGAATTGCGCCATCGGCTGTCCGGTTTTCCGGTTCTTTGCCATAGCGGGTTGCGATCCGCGCCGCGTTGCCGCGGCGCGGCAGTTCAGGGGCCCCCCGTCAGCGTCGCGACGACGGCCAGGCAGTCGCCGGTCTTGATGAGGCCGGGAAAATGACGTGCGGCGAGAATGCCGTCCATTGCCGCCCGATAGTCCGATGGTGCGGTTCCCGTGCGGCCGATGGGATGGATGCGGGCGATGATCTCTCCTCGCGAAACCTTCTCACCCAGATCCTTGAGCGGTTCGAAAACGCCGTCGGCCTCGGAAAAGACGAAGCAATCCGACGATGGCATGTCGAGCCACTGCGTCACTTCGACTTCCGGTGCGCCGGAGACTATCCCCGCGTGCTTCAGAACGTTCAGAACGCCGCGCTTGGCAATGGAAGCCGTACGCGCAGATATGGTTCCACCACCGGAAAGCTCCGTCGTGACGAAAACTTTGCCCATCTGTTCGGCCGTGGTGTCGTACATGCCGACGGCGTCGATCTCGATCATCCGCATGGAATAGGGAGCGGAAAACGCAGCTACGCCATCGAAGCAGGCCTTCTCCTGACCTTTGTCCGGCAAAGCATGCGCTGCGGCATAGGACAGGAAATCAAGGGTACGGCCGCCCGAATGGAAATCGAGGACGATGTCGGCAAGCGGCAGCAGGTAGCGAGTAAAATAATCGGCGATCTTCTCGGTCACGCTGCCGTCGGGCCGGCCGGGAAAACTGCGATTGAGGTTGCCCTTGTCGATCGGAGAGGTGCGGGTGCCTGCCTGAAAGGCGGGGTAATTCATCGCCGGAACGATGATGATCCTGCCCTTGACCTCCTCCGGCTTCAGCGTCCGAGCGAGATCGAAGAGCGCGACGGGCCCCTCATACTCGTCGCCATGGTTGGCGCCGGTCAAAAGCGCCGTCGGCCCCTCACCATTTTTGATGACGCAGATGGGGATCATGATCGAACCCCAGGCGGAATCGTCGCGCGACCAGGGCAGACGCAGGTGGCCGTGATGGATGCCGTCACGGTCGAAATCGATAGTCGGCGTAATCGGCGATGGCCGTTTGGAAATGTTCATGCTGTTCATCTCAATTAATCACTTCACCACCAGCCGCCGGGGAACATTGGAGAGGCACTCGACGCCGCTTTCGGTGATGACGATGCTTTCGGTGATCTCCATGCCCATGTCCTCCAGCCAGAGGCCGGTCATGAAGTGAAAGGTCATGCCGGGCTGAAGCTCGGTGCGGTCGCCGGGGCGCAGGCTCATGGTCCGCTCGCCCCAATCCGGCGGATAGGAAAGACCGATCGGATAGCCCGTTCGGTTGTCCTTGACGATCCCGTATTTCTTCAGAACCGCAAAGAAGGCATTGGCGATGTCCTCGCAGGCATTGCCCGGCCTGGCGGCGGCGAGCCCCGCCTCCATGCCCTCGAGCGTCGCCTTTTCCGCCTCGAGGAACGCCTGCGTCGGCTTGCCGAGGAAGACGGTTCGCGACAGCGGGCAATGATAGCGGCGATAGCAGCCGGCGATCTCGAAAAAGGTGCCCTCGCCGCTCTTCATCGGCTTGTCGTCCCAGGTCAGATGCGGCGCGGAAGCATCTGCACCCGACGGCAGCAGCGGGACGATCGCGGCATAATCGCCGCCGAAGCCATCGACACCGCGAATGCCGGCATCGTAGATTTCGGCGACGAGATCGGATTTGCGGATGCCCGGCTCGACCTTCTCAACGATCCGCCGGTGCATGGCCTCGACGATACGGCCAGCCTTGCGCATATAGTCGAGCTCGGTCTTGCTCTTGACGGCGCGCTGCCAATTTACAAGCCCCTTCGCATCCTTGAAACGGACATTCGGCAGGTGTTTGACGAGCGAAGCATAGGCTGCCGCGGTGAACCAGTAATTGTCCATCTCGACGGCGACCGAGGCATTGGCCCAGCCGCGTTCCTCGATGATCTTGGAAAGCAGATCCATCGGGTGGCGCTCATCCGACTGCACATAATGATCCGGATAGCCGATGATATTGTCGTGCGCGAGATAGGCTGTGCGCTTGGCGCCATTGGCATCCTGGCCGCGCCCGTACCAGATCGGTTCGCCGGACCCTGGCACCAGCACGCATTGATGCACATAGAAGGACCAGCCGTCATAGCCGGTAAGCCAATGCATGTTGGACGGGTCGGTGACGATGATAAGATCGACACCGGCTTTCTCCATGGCGCGGCGCGTCTTTTCGAGCCGCTCGGCATATTCGGCGCGGGTGAAATTGAGGGTCGGTTCGTTCACGCTTAGTCTCCTGATGCTTTCGTCGTTTCGATCGCTTGGCCCACGCCGGCCAAGACGGCGCGGCGATGCGCAAGCGTAGCAATGGCGGTATCCTGCACGCCCGTCCCGGTCAGATCGCAAAGTGTGATCGCCTTGCGCGACCGGCGGCCGGCGGCCTTGCCCGAGACGATGGCTCCAAGCTCGGGGAAGGAAGCACTTTCGCTCACCAGTCCCGCCGCGATCGCATGATGAAGCTCGCCCAGCCGCCGCGTCTGCTTTAGGCTGTCGGAGACATAGACCGTGGCCTTTAGAACGGCGGCCGGATCGATCTCGTTCTTGTGCTCGGCATCGGAGCCCATGGCGGTGACATGCTGGCCGGGCTGCAGCCAGGCGGCATCGAGAATCGGCCTGTCCGACGGCGTGGTGGTGACGATGATGTCGGCGCCGCGGCAGGCTTGCTCGGCATCCGCCTCCGCCATGACGGGAAAGCCGAGTTCTGTCGTCAATTCCCGGGCGAGCTTTTCCGCCTTTGCCAGATCGCGCGCCCAAATCCGAGCAGCGTCGATCGGCCGGATCAACGTAAGGGCTCGCAATTGCAAGCGAGCCTGCATGCCAGCGCCGAAAATCGTGGCAATCCGTGCATCCGGACGCGCAAGGTGCCGGGCAGCAACGGCGCCTGCGGCGGCCGTGCGCACATCCGTCAGATAGCCATTGTCGAGCAGCAGCGCCTCGACCAGGCCGGTGCGTGCCGACAGAAGCATCATCAGCCCGTTGGTGCTCGGCAGCCCGAGCGAGGGATTATCGAAAAATCCGGGACTCACCTTGATCGCGAAACTGTCGAGACCCGGAACATAGGCCGTCTTCACATCGACTTCGCCGCGATGCGCGGGGATGTCCAGCCGCATGATCGGCGGCATTTCCACGGCCTTTGTCGCCAACGCTGCAAAAGCCTGTTCGACACAATCGACCACGTCATTGTCGAGATCGACGATCTTGCGAAGGTCGACTTCGGTCAGGATCAGCACACGCGTCATGGCGCCGCCTCCACATTGGGGTCATCGATGATTGTCCGATGGACCGCCGGATCGATATTGCCTCCCGAAACGACGATCACCGTTGGACCAACGGGTCTCGCCTTGCCTGAAAGCAAGGCTGCTATCCCGACAGCACCTGCCCCTTCGACGGTTTCGCCTTCGACCTTCGCCGCATGGCGAATGCCTGCGGCAATCTCCTCCTCGCTGAGCAGGATCACCTCATCAAGCAGCGCGCGGCACATCGGAAAGGTCAGACGATTGTCAAGGCCTACGCCTCCTCCAAGCGAATCCGCCAGGGTTTCCATCTCCTGCACATCGACCGGTCGCCCGGCCGCAAGACTTGCCGCCATCGCGGCGCCGCGCTCCATCGACACGCCGATAATCTTGGCTGCCGGCTGGCGAGCCTTGACCGCGGCCGCAACGCCCGCCGCCAGCCCGCCACCCGACAAAGGCACCAGAACAGAAGCGACCTCGGGCAGATCATCAAAGACCTCGAGGCCGAGCGTGCCCTGGCCGGCAATGACGCCGGCATCGTCAAAGGGTGGAATAAAGCGCATGCCCTCTTCACGCACGAGGCGCTCGACCTCCCGCATGGCATCGTCCTGCGAGTGCCCGACAATACGAATATCAGCTCCAAGGCTTCGGATCGCCTCGACCTTGTTGGCCGGAACGAGCGCGGACAGACAGACGGTCGCGCGTGCACCCATCGTCTTGGCCGCTTGGGCGACTGCCCTGCCGTGATTGCCCGTGGAGGCCGTCACTAGTCCGCACGAACGTGCCTTTTCATCGAGGCAAAGGAGCGCATTGGTGGCGCCGCGGAGCTTGAAACTGCCGGTCCGCTGACGGTTTTCCAATTTGAGGTATACCGCAGCGCCCGCACATCGAGACAATGCGTGCGAAGGCATCAGCGGCGTACGCAGGACATGGCCGGCAATGCGCCGCCGCGCCGCTTCGATATCCTGCAGCGTAACCACCATTGTCATTGTACGCACCGATGGTTTGCAATCGATGCAACGAATGCCGACAGGATTTCCATCTCTTTCCCGCAACGCGTGTTCATGACAGCAGCGTGAAAGAGACAATGGATCATGTCAATCTGTATATTGTTTCATTACAATTATACGCACGCCGGCGTTTCGCACCGGCAGCAGCTACGGTTTACAATCCCGCAGTTTTCGGTCGGAGCGCCCTCTTTACAAACCGCGGCGTCACATTCGAAAGACCCTGTCGGCGGCTTCCGCAACCGACTTTTCTTCCAGCCTGCCCCGTCAGCGAAGGCTTTTCGGAAATCTTTTCGGACGGATTACCTCCGTCTGGTTGCCAAAAAACCATAATTGTTCCACCAACATGACGGATTGAACACTCAACATTGAGAATCGGGTCGAAGCTTGATGCGTATAAAATATGGTTTCCTCTGCCTTTTCATGGCAATTGCACCGTCGGCATATGCCCTGGAAGCAGGCGCGCCGCCAGTTTTGACGCCACTGCCGCAACAGGCGCAAGCCGCTCATTTGACAGCACAATTTCTTGCGCGCTTCCATTACAAGCCCGTTCCGCTGGACGATGTTCTATCGGCCAGGATCATGAACCGCTTCATCAAATCGCTGGATCCGGATCGCGTCATCTTCCTGCAGTCGGACATCGACAAGTTCATGGCCGGCAGCACCAAGATCGATGACGCAATCAACCAGGAAGACCTGAATATCCCGTTTTCCATCTTCAACATTTATGACAGGCGGGTCGTCGAGCGCATGAGCTATGCACGCAGCCTGCTGAACCGGAAGTTCGACTTCAGCGTGCAGGAAGACTATCCTCTGGTCCGCGACAAGGAGCCGTGGCCGCAGTCCGAAGCGGAAAGCAATGATCTATGGCGCAAGCGCGTCAAGAACGACTGGCTGCGCCTGAAGCTGGCAGGCAAGGACGACGCCGCCATTCGTGATACGCTCGACAAGCGCTACGAAAACTCCCTGGAGCGCGCCTACAAATACAAGAGCGACGATGTTTTCCAGACGTTCATGGATGCCTATACGACGTCGGTCGATCCGCATACGGACTATTTCGGAGCGACCGCCTCGGCGGAATTCGATATTTCGATGAAGCTTTCGCTGGTTGGTATCGGCGCGGTGCTGCAGGAAAGGGATGACTATACGACGATCCGCGAACTCGTCGCGGGCGGCCCGGCGCAGCTATCCGGCAAGCTTGCGGTCGGCGATCGTATCACCGGCGTCGGCCAAGGTGAAAACGGCCCGATGAAGGAAGTTGTGGGAACGCGCCTTGACGAAATCGTGCAGATGATCCGCGGCGCCAAGGGTTCCGTCGTGCGCCTCGATATCCTGCCGGCAGATGCCGGACCGGACGGCAAGCATCACATCATCAGCCTGGTACGCGACAAGATCAGCCTCGACAAGCAGGCCGCCAAGAAGACGATCCTGCAGGTGAAGGATGGAGACGCTACCCGCAAGATCGGGGTCATTACCCTGCCGGCCTTTTATGAAGACTTCGAAGCGCGGCGAAAGGGCGATAAGGATTATCGAAGCGCCAGCCGCGATGTCGCCAAGCTGATTGCCGAACTGAACCAGGACAAGGTCGACGGCGTCTTGATCGACTTGCGCAACAATGGTGGCGGTTCGCTATCCGAAGCGATCGATATGACTGGCCTATTTGTCGGCAAGGGTCCTGTCGTTCAGCAGCGCAACGCAAATGGCGAAGTGGAAGTGGAAAGCGACGATCTTTCTGCGCCTGCCTGGAGCGGCCCGGTTGGCGTGCTGATCAATCGCGGCTCCGCATCGGCTTCCGAAATTTTCGCTGCGGCAATTCAAGATTATGGCCGGGGCGTCATTGTCGGCGAACCGAGCTTCGGCAAGGGCACGGTGCAAACCGTGGTCAATCTGGATCAGGTGGCTCATAATCCCAAACCGAAATTCGGCGAGCTGAAATTGACGGTTGCTCAGTTTTTCCGCATCAATGGCGGTACGACGCAGTTGCGCGGCGTGACGCCGGACCTCGTCCTGCCCGGTCTTTCGGATCCCAAGACCTTCGGCGAGTCGAGCTATGACAACGCCCTGCCGTGGACCGAGGTCAAACCCGCGAAGTATAAGCCTTTGGGCGATATGAAAGCCTTGCTCCCGCCCCTGCAAAGCCGTCATGATCTTCGGGTGCAGAAGGATCCTGACTTCCAACGTTTCGTGGACGACGCTGAAGCATTGAAAGTGCAACGCGAGAAGCGGGTTATCTCGCTCAATGAAGCCGAGCGCCGCAATGAGATGGCCGCCCAGGCAAATCGCCTCAAGTCACGCGGACAGGTAAACGATGGCGTGGACACCGGCGAAGACGATGGCCTTCAGGCCAATGAGCGCAGCCTGAGCGCCGATATTGCCCTTGAAAAGGCCCGCAAGAACGCAAAAGACGCCCTTCTGAACGAAGCGGCCGCCATTGTTGCCGATGAGGCGGATCTGCAGGCAGGCGGCCTGAAGGCTGCCGTGAAATAGTCCGATACCAAGACGAATGCCAACGCTCGCGCGAGCGTTGGCCAAAGCGCAATATAGTCCGACAAATTCCGGCGAACTCCCGGTGAAAGGCTCGGCACCGTCTTCGTGGCAGTCCAACGGCGCTTCCCACCCGGCGAACGGGCCAAGCTGTGGCGTCCTACTATATAGGGAGCTATCGCTATGGTGACCGTGTGGAGGCTCGCCGCGCGCAGCGGGATCAAGGAATGGTTTCGAGATCGGTCGACCTAAACTCGTCCGCCGTGGCGAGAATCGGTACGCCATGAAATTTGGCGCAAGCATAATGGAGGCAATCGCCAAGGTTCAGACCACGACGGCCACTTCGATATTGTTGCGCGGCGATAAGAGCAAGCCGTGTGGTCTCGGACGCGGGCGGAAGATCGCGAACCTCGATTTTCCGGGCCGAGAGGAATTCCGTTACAACAGTTTCAACTACCGACACCGGAAGATTGAACTTGTCTGGCCGGGCAAGTCCAAGGACGGTTTCGAGAACGGCAACGGGCGATGTAAATGGCTGTCGGGCTGAAACTATGGCTTCAGACACGCGCACCGCCTCTGCCTCATCGGAAAGAAGTGCGATGATCGCACAGGCATCGACAAACATTACGCATCATCCCACATGTCGTCGAACGCTTCACGGGCAAGCGGCTTGCGGACGTCCTCGCTCAACGCAATGCCATACTTCTTTCGCAACCGAACTGCGGTCTGCAGCGGTGTTTCTGCGTGATTACGACGCGCGATCGCCTCTCGCATGGCAATCACGATAGCATCGGTGATACCGACGCCAGCCATCTCGGCGAACTTGCGCGTCAGCGCGTCTGCCTCCGGATTGTTTACGTTGATAGGCATAGGTCATCTCTGTGTAGATAATTCTGAAAATCAATGTAGTTCATCGCACGACCCTTTCCAAGGGCTCTTGTAAGTTTGGTTCGCCATATGGGAGCCATGGCGCCCGCCAAACTCGGAAGTTGGGCCGGTCTGCTCCGGAAGGGAGCTGAACCAATGATCACTTTAAGTCCGCATGACGTCCAGCCGTCCGGCTATTGGCGCCGCAGGACAGGGCGTTGATGGCCTGAGAGACGTGTTTGACGGCGGCGTCAGCAAGATGTCTTCGGCTTTCTCAACAGCTTCGTCGGTGACGAAAAATTTGTCGCCCGCATCAAAGCGAAATCACTGCGTCAATAATCCGCCGGCTACCATAATCCATCGAAATCAATTGGAAATCATGCGCACGCCGGTCCAGGTGACGAGAATGATACCGCACACCACAACGATCAGGCAGACTATCGGCGTGTATCGAAGGAGGGCGCGCAAGGTTCGGCTTCGCCGCATGAAAGCCGTCGCAACGATCGCTGACGGATGTGGGCGCGCTCCGCCGCCCTGTGCCTGAGGGGCTGTTTCCGCAACGGCAGAAAGCTTTCCCCGCAAATCCTCTGGCATCCACCAGTCTGTTTGCAGGCCGAGCGCACGGCGGCCGTCATTTGTAAGCACATAGCGCGCACCGTTATCCCGGCCTGCGCCTTCATCTCTGATCAAACCGAGATCGAGCGCTTGAGCCAGCAATCGTGTCCCTGCGAGATCAACGTCCTCAAAATCGGAAATCTCATAGACACTGTCACGAAGAACTCGTCCAAGAAGCTTCAGTAGATCGGATTCGTTCTGCGTTTCCATGTTCGTGTCCAACGGCATCGATAGAGTGATAGACATCAGAGATGTTTCAAATTCATCATGATTGCGTGGACATTACGTGGACATTTGCTCGAGAGTTCACGAAGGCCAGTCGCCAGATCGGCGGATCTGCTGTGCCGCGACATCATATC
>NZ_JAUQTZ010000017.1:0-62786 GCF_059803845.1 Rhizobium sp. UFLA01-1127
TACCTATTCCGGCCATCCGGTCGCCTGTGCCGCCGGCCTTGCGACCATGGAAATCTACGAGGAAGAAGGCTTGCTGACACGCGCAAGCGAGCTTGCCGAGGACTGGCAGAGTGCGCTGCATTCGCTGAAGGGCCCGCCGCATGTGGTCGATATCCGCAATCTCGGCCTCGTCGGCGCGATCGAGCTTGCGCCGCGCGATGGTGCTCCCGGCACGCGCGCCTACGACGTCTTTGTCGATTGCTTCCAGAAGGGGCTGCTGATCCGCGTCACCGGCGATATTATCGCGCTCTCTCCGCCGCTCATTATCGAGCGTGCTGAGATCGAGACGATCGTCTCCATGCTTGGCGATGCGCTGAAGCGAGCCGCCTGATAGTCTTCGAGCCTAGCCGGTGCGGATGGCATCGGCCAGTTTCGCTCCTCCGCATCGGTGGCGGATCAATGTCTCGATTGATGCTGCCGCACAAGCGCGCCAGGCGCCGAGATGCACGATGTCGGCGACATCGTCAATGCCAGGATCCTGTCGCCGGAGGATGGGCACAAGGTCATGAGAGTTTCGATCAAAGTGCGGCAACGACATTCATGCTTGATCCGTACGGCGCGTTGCTGAAGCAGCATAAGGGAGCCGAAGCCTACTGGAGCATATGCCATATCGGGACGAATACAGACCGGCAGCGGGGGTTACATATCTCCGCTGCCGCTCCCGTTGCGACAAACAGACGGCAGTTTGCCGGACAACAATGTAACGGCAAGGACTCGTATGGCCGATCAATCTCCCATTGAGCATACGGTAGCAGCGGCCATATCAGGTGAGTATCCAGCACAGGTACCGGTCTGCCGAAATGTCAGGTCTTCATCCGAAACAGCAAATCCTTGTCGTTCCTGAAGCAATGCGGCCGCTTCTTCCGATCTGCAAAATCACTCATTTTTCGTTAGCTCAGCTTTGAGAAGCAGCAATCGTGCGGCTGTGAAGGCTAATTAGCGACAATAACAGCGGATGATGTTGCCATTATACATCTATCCTTTACATTTATGCGCGCATTCCTATGGAGGAGTTCCGTCGTCGCTTCTTAGGCAATGACGGCTTGGAAAGAAACGCTAACCTGAAAAGAAGAGAGCAATGGCAAACTTTCTTGATAAATGGTCTTCGAAGAAAGCCGATAAGCCGAAGGCTGGTGCGCGGAACGTTGTCGATACCTTTCGTGCAAGAGTAGCAGAGCAGAAGGCATATCTGGAGGAGTACGAGCGCGATACTGCCGGCTTCAAGAAGTGGCGCTCCACCTGGTTTCAGCGCGTCCCCGGCGGCTTTGGCGTGACTGTTGGCCGCGACTCCATCAATGCCGGCCATGGGTTGAGCTATGTTGTCGTTGAAGCCGTCCAGGACGTAGCGGAGTTTCTCGACGATCTCGCCCATCATGCAGAACACGATACCGGCTTCCAGCAGGCACTCGAGCAGAATCGTCGTCGTCGCGTTGCGCTTCTGAATGCCGCAAAGACAGGGGGAGTTACAGCCACCTCGAAGGGCAAGGCAAAAGCAAAGCCTGCAGCGGCAAAAACTGCTGCCGCCAAGCCGGCTGCCGCTAAAGCTGCTGCAAGCAAGTCTGCACCGAAGGCCACTCGGGCGAAGGCGGCCCCCGCCGCCGCTGCGGCGCCAGCCGCTGCAGAAGTGACAAAGGCGCGGCGCACGCGCAAGCCGAAAGCCGCAGGCGCTGCCGAATAAGACGATAAAGCCCGCTTCGAGCGGGCTTTATTTTCACAGCTGTTGATCGTTTATCGAATAAGAAGGCGATCGATGTTCAAATCATGAGTGGCGGTCATTCAAAAGCCACAAAACTGACGAGGCTTGGCAGAGCAAGATGGATCGGCATGATCCAGCAGCCGCTGCCTGATATGTCTGTGAGGCACTACCTATGCGTCACTGCATATCCTGATTGGCTTCATCCTTAAGGACCTGAATGAGAAGGTTCGCCGCGACCAAAGCAGATCTGCGAGGTTCAATGCGATGTATTCCATCCAAGACCATGTTCCCGTTTCCATCGTTATTGCGAACTATAACTACGCTCATTTTTTAAGGCGCAGCATCGATAGTGCGCTGGAACAGGATTATGATGCCGAAGTCATCGTTGTCGACGATGCATCGACGGATGCGACTGCCGATGTCGTTGCCTCTTATGGCTCTCGCATCAAGACATGCCTGCGAGAGGTGAACGGCGGACATGCCGCGGCCTTCAATACCGGTTTTGCATCCAGTCGCGGCGAGATCGTGCTGTTTCTCGATGCGGATGACTATCTCTATCCGAATGCGGTTTCGGAGGTTGTCGAAGCATGGGAAGAAAAGACTGCGCAGGTACAGTTCAGGCTGCATATTGTTGACGAACAGATGCATGTAAAGGATGTATTTCCACCTGTTGAATTGCCTTTCGATTCCGGTGATGTCACTCCCGAGTTGCTGCGAAAAGGCCGCTATCAGACGACGGTCACAAGTGGTCTGGCGTTCAAGCGCTCGGTGCTGGACAGGATCATGCCGGTTCCCGAACCGGAGTTTCGCCAGGGAGCCGACGGATATCTTGCGACGGTTGCACCTCTCCACGGCGAAGTGACATCGATCGAAGATTGCCTCGGTGCCTACCGCATTCATGGCGCCAACCATTCCGTGTTCGCCGAAAAGCTCGGCCAGCGGGCGCGCTGGCGCGTCGAACATGATTTTCGCCGGCTGGAAGCCTTGTCCAATCAGGCAACGGAGATCGGACTGGATGTACCTGACGATCCCGGTCTGCGCGACCCCGTCCATCTGGAAGAGCGTCTAGCCTCGCTTTGCATCGACAGGGATCGGCATCCTGTTGCGGAAGATTCCAGGCTCTCGCTCGCCGCTGCGGGCGCTGTCGCCAGCCTCAAGATGAATGCGTCCCGAAAACGCCGCCTGATGCTGGCCGGATGGTTTCTCTCCATCGGCATCCTGCCCCGGAAGATAGCAAAGACCATTCTATCCTGGAAGCTCGTCGCCTCATCCAGGCCTCGGTTCCTTTTGCGTCTTTCGAAGACTATCAGGCATGCGATGGGATAGGTGAACTCGGGGAGACATGGAGTGTCTCGCACCAATGGATCGACAGTGATCCTATTCGGCCGTGCCTGACTTACGCGATGGCCCCATCAAAGCGTCGACCACATCTTGATGGTGGATATTTCTGTCATAGCGGCTGTCTGTCGCAAGCTGCATCAGCCCGGCAAAGGCGCTTTTGGCGGAAGGCCTCTTGCCCTCGCCGCGAAGATAGGCGGTCAGGCGGCGGTAATCCGAGTTCGCCTTGATCTCCAGCGGGTTGCCGGCACCCATCTTCTTCAGCGGCCACCACGACCAGCCGATACCGTTCTTCTCCTGCAGGTCTACGGAACGCGCATACCAGTCATTGTTGTTCTCGCCGGATTCGCCGTTCCATAGCGGCATGTCATATTGTTCGCGCAGCTTCAGAAAGGGTTCGATCGATTCCTGCGTCGTCGGCGTCCAGTATTTGTGAAAGCTGAGCGCAGTATTGCGATCGTCGATCGGCAGCACGCCGGCATAGTTGTTGCCCCAGCAATTGCCTTCGATGATCAGCATGTGGTTGGCATCGATCGCGCGGATGGCACGGATGGTGCGCTGATAGATGTCGCGCAGCGGCCGGTTCTCGGTTTCGCGGCATCCGCCCTTGTCGTTCTCGTCCTGAAAACCCCAATTCGGCTCGTTGAGCAGATCGTAACCGGCAATCGTCGTCTCGTCCTTGTAGCGGCGCGCGATCTCGCTCCAGAGCGCAATCGTCATTTCCTGGTTATCGCTGCTATGCCAGAGCGGTGGCCTGTTCGGATTGCGGTCAGAAATGGCGATATCGTGACCCTGGCCACCGGGTGCCGCATGCAGATCGAGGATCAGATACATGTGGTTGGCTTTCAGCCAGCCGATCAGGGCATCGACCCGCCGGAAGCCTTCCTCGTTCCAGACCATGTTCCCGGAAGCGCCCTTGCCGCGCCGATCCTTGATGAACAGGTTCCAGTGCATCGGCAGGCGCACGCTGTTGAAACCCCATCCGGCCATCGCGTCGATATCGGCTTTTGTTACACCGTTATCGCGCCAGGACCGATAGAACTGCTCGGTCCTTTTCTCGCCGATGATTTCGGAAATGCGGTGGCGAATGATGTGCTGGGCCTTGAGATTGGCAAGGCCCATCATATAGCCTTCCTGCACCATCCATCCTCCGATGCCGAGACCGCGCAGGATGAGCGGATCGCCCTTGCCATCGACGATTTGCCTGTGATCGGTGCGGACGAAGCCCTCTGCATGCGCCGGCGGCGCAAATGGCCCCAGGCAGGCGACGGACAGGCTGGCGAGCAAGAGCAGAAAATGCCTCATGAAGATTCAACTGCCGTGAAACTTGGGCGCCATGTGGGCAAGGTATCGGGCGAAGGGCCAAAATCTCATGACAATATCCGGATCGGCCGATCCCTCGGCCTTTCAGTGTCATGCCGGCGCGGCGGATCGGGATTCTCTGGATGATGCGTACGACTGCGGGCATGTTGCCGGCCAAGACAGGCATTATTTCACTTCGGCAGGTTCCGGCCGGCGCCAAACCTGCTACAAGCTCTTCGCCCGGACTTCGGGTGATTTGCCAGACCCTCGACACGATGACCCGTCTCCTTCCCGACGTCTTTCGCGACCCGACCATCCGGGTAAGCATGCTCGCCATCTTCGCCTTCGGTTTCGCCGGCGCTGCGACATCGCCCTATCAGTCGGTCGTCGGTATCCGCGAACTCGGTCTCAGCAACGGGCTCTATTCGACGCTGATCTTCTGCGCGGCAGCGGTGAATGTCGTCGTCAGCATACTCCTTGGAAATCTGGCGGACCGGCTCGGCCAATATCGGGCGATGATGCTGACAGTCGCCATTTTCGGCGTGCTGGGTTATGGCGCAGTATATGCTCTGCCGGCACAGGCGACTTTCGTCCTCAGTGCCCTGCTTTTCCTGCCGGTCTACGGCTCGCTCAATTCGCTTCTCTTTGCCAATGTCCGCATTGCTACGAAGGGGATGGAACGCAACGACGTCGCCACGGTCAATTCCGGCGTGCGCGCGATGATCTCCCTTTCCTGGGTGCTGGTGCCCGGCATCACCGGCGCGCTGCTTGCAAATTCGGCAAGCATGCTGCCCGCCTATCTGTTCGCCGGTTTTGCCTGCGTCGTCTGCTTCGGGTTGATCGCCGTTTTCCTCCCCCGTCAGGATGGCACCGACAAGACGGCAGCGCGTCATCTTTCTTATCTGGCAGCCTTGGGCGAGGTCATTTCGCCACCCGTCTTCCTGCGCCTGACCGCCGTCGCGCTGATCAGCAGCATGCTGCATGTCAACGGTGCCATCCTGCCGCTCATCGTCACCGGTGCGGCGCACGGAACCGTGGCAGACATCGGCATCCTCGTCGGGATCGTCGCCCTTCTCGAAATCGTTTTCATCATCGCCTGGGGGCGCGCGCAACGGATCATGAGCCATGTCATGGCACTGGCGATCGGCACGGTGATCTATCTCGTCTACCTGGTCCTGCTCGGATTGGCGTCCGCGCCCTGGCATGTCTATGCGCTGACCCTCATCAGCGGGATCGGTGCGGCGGCGCTCATCAGTATTCCCATCACCTATCTGCAGGATCTGATTGCCGAGCGCCCGGGGTTGGGCAGCGCGCTGATCTCGGTCAATATCTTCCTGAGTGCCGGCTTGAGCGCTCTTCTCTTCGCGCTCGGCACGGCAATCAGCAATTATTCGGGAACGGCGTTGATCGGGGCTGCGGCCGGTCTGGTGGGGCTCTTTTTGCTGCTCTCCTTCGAAAGGGCGAGGCGGCATAGCTAGGCGATCATTCGTCTTGCTGAAAATATGATTGACGGACGATCTTTGATTGCCTAATTGATAAAATCATCTGATGACTTGACGAAATTCAACCATGCGCGCTCTGACAAAAACCACGCTCGCGGATACGGCCGTCGAGGCAATTCGCAGCGAAATTATAGGCAGACGCTGGCTCGTCGGCGAAAAGCTGCCCAATGAGGCCTCTCTTTCATCCATGCTGTCCGTCAGCCGCGGCACGATCCGCGAGGCGGTAAGGGTACTGGCGTCCCAAGGCTATCTCGAGACACGGCAGGGGTCCGGCACTTATGTCCGCTCGAATACGGATATCAGTCTCCCTTTGGATATGGCGCGCCGCGCCGGATTGAGGGACCAGTTCGAAGCCCGCCTTGCTTTGGAGGTCGAGGCCGCCCGGCTTGCCGCTCTTCGCCATTCCCCGGAAGTCGTTTCGCAATTGCGTATCTTGCTGGTTGCCCGCGGCAACTATGCCGGCGGCGACAAGGCCGCGTTCATCGAGCGTGATCTCGCCTTCCACAAGGCCGTCGTCGCGGCTTCGCGGAACAGGGCGATGATCGAAATCTACGAATTCTTTTCGCTCTCGATCGCCGAGACGATCGAAGCGACGCTCGGCGAGGATATTCCCGAACCGGATATGCAGGCGCATATCGCCATCGTTGATGCCATCGAAGCCGGCAATCCCGAAGCCGCGGATATTGCTGTACGCCGTTTCATGGCCCCCATCGTCGCTACTCTTGACCGGTTGCTCATGTCATGACCATACCCCTGCAGGATCCCGCCTCCGTCGAATTGATCGATGCCGAAGCCGATGAAGTTCCGGCACCGCTGCCGCATGGTGGAAAATCACCGATCGGCAGGTTTCTTCTGGGGGTGAGCCTTGTGCTCATCGCTTTCAATTTGAGGCCGGTCTTCTCGAGCGCATCGGCACTTCTGCCGGAAATTCGGACCGGACTTGGCCTTTCTGCCTTCGGCACCAGCATGCTTACGACCTTGCCCGTCGTCTGTATGGGGCTTTTTTCGCCGCTCGCGCCAAGGCTTGCGCAGCGCGTGGGAACGGAGCGTGTCCTGCTTGGCGTGATTTTCCTGCTTGGACTGGGCACGGCGCTGCGAGGCTTTTCCTCCATTCCCCTGCTGTTCCTGGGGACAGCATTGGCGGGTGCCACGATCGCCATCGGCAATGTGCTGCTGCCGGGAGTGGTCAAGCGCGATTTCCCTGAGAAAGCAGCGCTGATGACAGGTTGCTACACGATGGCGCTATGTGCCGGAGCGGCAAGCGCGGCCGGATCCACGCTTCCGATCGAGCATGCCCTGGGTGACTCGCTCGGCGGTGCGCTTGCTGCCTGGTCTCTGCCTGCCATGGTCGTAGGATGTCTTTGGCTGCCGCAGGTGATCGGCATGCATAGTCAGGCGCGCCGTAGCGGCTTTCGCGTCGCCGGCCTTTGGAGGGATCGCATTGCCTGGCAGGTAACGCTTTTCATGGGGCTGCAATCGGCGCTTGCCTATTGCGTCTTCGGCTGGCTCGTACCCATTCTGCGCGAGCGTGGCCTTGACGGTGTGACGGCAGGTGTCATCGTATCGGCCTCGGTTATGGTGCAGGCTGTTGCCTGCCTAGTGGCGCCTCATATTGCGGTCAAGGGCAAGGATCAGCGCGCCATCAATGTCATCTTGTGCCTGGTTGCCGTCGTCGCCTTGCTGGGCCTGCTTTTTGCGCCGCTCTGGACGGTTTGGTTCTGGGCCGTGCTGCAGGGCATCGGGCAGGGCGGATTGATCGCAGTGGCGCTGACCGTCATCGTATTGCGTTCGCCCGACGCGCATGTGGCTGCGCATCTTTCCGGGATGGCACAATTCGTCGGCTACCTGCTCGCAGCCATCGGCCCGCTTGTCGTCGGCATGATTCATGGCTGGACGGGCAGCTTTGCTTGGTGCGCCGTGTTGTTCGTGCTGCTCGGTCTTGGCGCCGCGATCAATGGCTGGTTTGCCGGCCGTGCCATCGCCGTTAGCGCCAGAACGATCGAAACTCCCTGACCGCTGCACCTCCGGCCGAATACCGGTCGGAGGCGGCGCATGACGTGCCGTCTATTCCATCTCGTGGTGGGTCGGCGATCCAGGTCTGGCGGTGATCGAGGCTCGGATCAGCTGGCCTTTCGCTGCCGCCGCGGCGGCTCATCGGCAGGCGTGATGTCCGTCGCATTTTTCGTGTGGCCGAGGAGCGCCTTCTTTGCCAGCGTCGATCTGGTGGCGGCATAGGTCGCCGAAACCATCGGATAGTCTGCGGGCAAACCCCACTTCTTCCGATAGTCCTCAGGCGAAAGGCCGTATTTGGTGTTCAGGTGCCGCTTCAGCGACTTATATTTCCCACCGTCTTCGAGGCAGATCAGATATTCGTCCGTCACGGATTTCCTGATCGGTACCGCCGGCTTCGGCAATTTTTCCGATGCCGATGACGCAGACTCCAGGGAGCCCGTCAATGCCGAATGCGTTTCCATAATGAGCCTGGGCAAATCTTCCGGTGCGGTCACGTTGCGCAGGACGTAGGCGGAGACGATCTTGCTCGTAAGCTCAATAAACTTTTTGTGGCTGGTAGTATTTTCCTTTTTCATCTCCGCCCTCATGTAGTGTTTCTTATTTATGTAGCTAATGTTATTTTCACTTTCAATGAAAATCGCAGCGACTTCAGTTATTCTATGTCACATAGCCATATTTAATAGTGATTATGTTGTGGTCGAAGTGAAAAATCGATTGATTTTCATTTCGCTGCTACATCAGAAAGCGTTTCTCAACCTCAGAATGCCGAGTCGAAAGCGAATATTCATCTACAGCGGGCGTGTGCTGAACTCCGATCAATTCTGTGGGTAATTCCACCTATTTTGCTTCCGTCCAGCATCGTATCGGGCACAAAACCTCATTCTTGGACGTGAACGTTCATTTGTTTGACGTCGCGGACCGGGCGTCCCTTTCAAATTGGGAGCTTTCCGTTGCTGATTTCGAAACTGACGGTATCTTGCATAAGCAGATAGCTTGTTATATTCATTCTATAAAGCAGAGGCGTTCATGACTGACTCGATCCAAGTTCAATTGCGCAAGGGCGTGCTCGATCTATGCGTCCTTGCCGTGCTGTCGCGCGGCGAAAGCTACGGTTACGAAATTGCGAGCACGCTGGTTGCTGCGGTCGGAATGGGGGAGGGAACGATCTATCCGCTGATGCGCAGGATGCAGAATGACGGTCTGGTCGCGACTCGTATCGTCGAGTCGAGTAACGGGCCGCCGCGCAAATATTACCGGCTCACGCCACTGGGCCGGTCGATTTTCGAAGCCCATCGCCGCGACTGGCGCTCGCTTGCAGGCGCTGTCGACAAGCTACTTGAGGATTTGCCGTGACCAGGGACGCCTTTTTGCGCATGCTGAGATTGGGGCTGGCGGGCCTGCCTCCGCACGAGGTCGATGATATCGTTGCCGATTACGCTGCACATTTTGCCGAGTCCGAGGCTTCAGGCCGAAGCGAGGAGGAGGTTTCTGCGGCATTAGGCGACCCTGCCAGGATCGCGAGGGAGCTGCGTGCGGATGTCGGGCTGCGCCGCTTCGAGGCGCATTGGAGCGTGTCGAATCTCATGGCCGCCATGGTGGCGCTGGCCGGCCTTGCCATCGTCGACGTCTTCTTTTTGCTGCCTCTGTTGTTCGCGGCGATGTTCGTCACGCTCGGGCTGGCGATCGCATTGGTGGCGATCGGTGTCGTCGGTCTCAAGATCGTCTTTACGACCGTGCTGTTCCATATCGGCCTGCCGTCCGTCGGCATGCTGGCCCGCCTGCTGATCGGCGCGGGATTGGTGAGCTGCTTTGTGGGCGGCGGCGCCTTGCTATTGATGGGGTTGAGTTTGGGCATCCGCATGCTCGGGCGATATGCCCGTCTGCATTTCCGCTTGGCGCAGCTAGACGAAGGTCGCGCTTGAGCGCCGGACTTCACATCGTTGGAGGAAATGGACGATGAACGGGAAATTGGCGACTGTCGCGACGACCGGACTGATTTGTGCATTCGTCTTTCTTGCGCTCGGCATCGGACTTTCCGGACCGGATTGGGCCAGTGCAGGGCATTGGTGGGATGGCATGCGATCCGGTTGCGGCTCTGCGGCATCCGGTAGGCAGCAGATCACCCTGCCTTTCAGCTCCAACGGCAGTCTGGCGATCGATATACCGGCTTTCGTTCAATATCAGCCGGGAGGAAAAGCCGAAGCCGTCATCAGCGGCGATCCTGCTCTTCTTGATCATGTGCGGCTGGAAGGCGGCAGACTGCGCCTGGATTGCAATCCCGGCTGGTCCAGCTCCAAATTCGAGGTCAGCCTGTCGGGGCCGCTCGTCACCGATTGGAAAGTGCACGGCAGCGGCGATCTTGCCTTGTCCGAGCTTGACCAGGCGGAGCTGCGCTTGAACATATCGGGAAGCGGCAGCGTCACCGCTACAGGTAGCGCGCGGACGGTCGATCTGGATGTTTCCGGTTCAGGCGCAGCCCGCCTCAAGGATCTGGCCGCTCAATCCGTAAAGATCAGAATTCGCGGCAGCGGCGACGCGCAAGTGGCCCCTGCCCAGGATGCGGACATCTCGATCAGCGGCAGCGGCAATATCGAGTTATATGGTCACCCGGTCCTGCGCCGTTCCGAGATCAGAGGCAGCGGCCGCCTCGTTCAGGTGCCGTAAATCCGTCGCGATAAGGCGCGCTGGGATATCGCGGCCCTTGCCATCGCGGTGGAAACAAAAAAGGAGAGAGACAAGGGCGTCGAATAGCGCGAAGCCGTCACGCCGATGCCACAGTCCAAGCCACCGCTTATTGGGGACCGCCTTTCTTTGGCGGTCGGGCTTCGGCACGGCCACGAAACGTTCACGAGGTATCGAAATCCCGCCCGAAATACCTGTCTTCAGGCCCTTTTGAACCGCGCGCGGAATTCGCGCGGCGTGCAGTTTTCACGCTCGTGGAACAGGCGTGAAAAATAGAAGGCATCTTCGAAGCCGATCTTCGACGCGATGATTTCGATCTTGTCTTCTGTTGTCGTCAGAAGCTCCTTGGCGTGGTCTATCCGCACACGAAGCTGGAAGCCTTTTGGTGGCAGGCCGACTTCCATCGCGACTTTTCGCCGGAGTGTCGCAGGTGACATTCCGTATTCGGCGGCAAAAGCCACTATATCGAGGGGTTGCGTCGCTCTGTGGCGGAGCGCTTCGACGATTTCCGTTACATTCGGTCCCGCCTGTCGCGAGGGCATGGCCTGGCTCGCCTGCTGCGCCGCCAGGATAACGATCCGGTGAAGCGAGGCGGCGGCCGAGGCCCTTGCAAGGTTCGTATCCTCGATAAGATCGGCGTGAATGCTGGCGAAAAGGCGCTGGGTGCCATCGAGGCTGCGCAGATTGATGACCGGATCCTGCTCGCTGATGAGACGCAGACGCAGAAAGTCTCGCACGAGCGAGCCCTCGAAAAGCGCCCACCTCTCGCTCCAGCCTTCGGCATCCGGACCGTACGAGTGCTGGCGGTTCGAAAAGAGCCAGAAAAGCGCCGGACCCTTCACGCTTTTGCGGCCACTGGCGTCCGTTTCGAGAAAGCCTTGGCCATTTTCGACGAGAACCACCGCATGGCTCGGCAGCTTCCGTGCTTTGACGGCATGCATGGCATGCTGCCTGCCGCTGCCGGTGACGGCCAGTCCGCCGGCGGCCGCAAGTGGTGATCGGTAGATGGCGTCCGCCGGTCTCGTCATGAGCGAAAAGTCCAGTATGATTTTCGTCCATGTAGTGAAACATCGCTGGCTGCTAGATTCAACGGGCAATCAACCCAAACTTCAGGTGAGTGAAATGGTGGTTCCCATGCAGGCTGTGCAATCCGATTGCAGCAAGCTCAACCTTGTCGCCAACGGAAAGGTCCTTTCCACCGCGCCCAATCGGCTCGGCTTCCTGATCCCGACCGATCCTGGCATCGGCGCCGGGGCGATCCGCCGCCTTTACGCGGAGAACGGCTATGTGTGGCTCAAGGGCTTCCTGCCGCGCAACGACGTCATCGACTTTCGTGGCTGGGTCTTCGGCCATATGGCGCGCACAGGGCTGATTGCGAAGGGAACGGATCCCAGGGACGGGATCGCGTCTTCCGCGGCGCCGGAAGGCAGGGACGTGGATCGTTGCCTGATGTCCCTCGTGCGGTCCGTTGCCTATGAGGGCTTCTGTGCGCAACCCCGCATGTCCAGCTTCATGGACGAATTCCTGTCGGGCATTTCCTATCTGCACAAGCGCAAGATCATGCGCCATGTGCGGCCGGGAACGACCACGGCAACGCCGGCGCATTACGATCTTGTCTATCTTCGCGGCGGCACCAGCCGCATCGTGACGGCATGGATACCGATCGGCGATATCCCCGTGGAGATGGGAGGGCTTACCTATTTGGAAGGATCGCATGCCATCGGCGCAAGAATGGAGCGCGAATTCAGCCAACGGAACAAGGATCTAAGTCCTGAGGAGCGTGTGAGCGCCTACAATCGCAACATGGCGGCAGGCGGCTGGGTTTCCAAGGATCTGCCCGACATGGCGGAGCGATTCGACACGCGATGGCTGATCGCCGACTACGAGGCAGGCGACGTCATGCTGCATTCGCCGTTCATGATTCACGCCTCGACCACCAACCAGGACAGGCAGCACCGCATGCGCCTGTCCACCGACATCCGGTATCAGAATGTCGAGGACGAGATCGATATCAGGTGGAACAACCACTGGGCGCTGGGCGACATGCTGTGATCATGCCGCCGGCGAGCCGCCGACTCCTGTCAAAGTCGAAGGTCACCTAAACCGGAGGACGCAGCAGACCTCAGCCGCGGCCGCTCAGGATGCGTTCGATTTCGTCGATGCGATCGCGGCGGCGTCTCAGGCGCTTGCCGATGCGGCCGAACCAGCGCTTGCGTTTGGTCGCCTCGCGGCTCGCCTGGAGCTGCTCGATGAAGACTTCGCGGACAGGCTCGTTCTCCATGCGATCGAAGATCCAGCAGAAGGATACCGGCAATTTGAGCACGCGGAACTGCGGATCGGCACTTTCCGCGTCTTCGGCAACGATATGTTCGAGAACGAGCTGATCCCACAT
Source organism: Rhizobium sp. UFLA01-1127 (assembly GCF_059803845.1). Taxonomy (NCBI): domain Bacteria; kingdom Pseudomonadati; phylum Pseudomonadota; class Alphaproteobacteria; order Hyphomicrobiales; family Rhizobiaceae; genus Rhizobium; species Rhizobium sp. UFLA01-1127. The sequence goes on from NZ_JAUQTZ010000017.1 coordinate 12,965, forward strand.
ATCCGGGTTGGCAATGCATCCTTCCCGCCAGCGTTCGATGAGCTGGGCTGCGCCTGGCGTATCGTTGATGAGAAGCGTTGCGCTGATGAGACGGCCATTCGCCTCATAGTAGGCGGCGATGTCGCAATCGAGCCTGCGAAGTTCCGGCCAGGGATTGCGATGGAAGACCGCGTCGACATCAACGTAAAGCATCGGTCCACGCAGCCTGGCTCTTTCTTTTTGCAGGAAGCCGGGTTTGAGCCCGGCATTCAGCACCCAGCTGCCGGCGCTGGGCAGAGCCGTCGCCTGAACACTCAATCCGATGCGTTCGGCCGAGTGGACCATGCGGTCCTTCTCCTGCTCATAAAAACTGCCTTGAGTGAAGAATGCGACGATCGGTCCGTCGTTGGTCGTGGCCTTGGATCTGCGCTCTGCCAGATCCTCTTCTGCCGGAAAGGGAACAATCAATGCGCGCCGCTGTGCAGTCCAGGGGCGAACTTTATTCATAATATTCAAGAATACACCTTCGGAGTTCGTGTCCCAATCGGATATTTGCCACCGCGGCCCCAATCCGTCGCGGGCGAGATTGAGAATTCGGATGGATTGAATACTTGGTCTGGCCAATTGCGGAAACGTCACTCCCCGACGACGATACCGGATTGGCAAACCGTTTGATCTTCGCTAATCGATTGTCATGTCTGATAATGTCATCAAGTTTGAACGTCGTCCCAAGCCCAAGCCGCCGAGGCAAACCCCTCCTTGGCTCAAGCGTCTCTTGGCGATCTTGGCCATCATTATATTTTTCCTAGCAACCTTTGCTTACTTCACGCTGAAAGGCGGCGCGGCCGGCCCGACATTCTGATCAGTCCAAGCGGCTCGCGACTATCGCGATCTTGAGCCGATGTTTCCTGCTGATCCCAGTTTCCGTGCTGTTCGGGTTTTGATTTCCCCGTTTTTGCGGCCGCATTATGGCGAACGGTCTGAACGCCTATCCTCAGTGTGCTGCCTCTTTACCATTGCTGTGAAAAGCCGTCGCCGCAGTGCAAAGGCAAGGCTACTATTCCGATCGCCGTGAACCAAATTCTCCGGAGCTGCGCGCCATGCGGTGGACCATGCAGCTTCGACGCCTTTTACGCGATATCGGTAGATTTTCCTTCTAGTCAGAATCCGAATTTATATTATTTGTTTCAATGGTTTAATTGATCATCGCGGCATATCCGCCGCACCGCCGCCGGTGGAAGTTCGTCGTCAATTTTCTATATTAGAGGGTGTTTATGGTCTGACCAGCAGCAAGAGGAGCAGGACATGACATTGACCTCGCAAGACGTCACCTCCGTACTCGGCCCTGTAGACGAAACATTGATTGCCGAGATCGTTGCGACAGGTGCAACGCCGACGGAACTATCCGAGGCCTGGGCCTGGGTAAATAGCGATGAGGCGCTGATCGGCGAAGGCCGCCACCTGCCTGCCGGGACTGTTGCCACGCTGGTAGATCTGCTCTCGGCCGACGATGAGGAGTGGGAAGAATAGTGGACAGGTCGGCTGCGATGCGGATTGTTTGACGCCGGCATCTTCGTCTTGAGACGCGCTCCGGTGCGGGGGACGAGCCTGCCCGTCGCGATCGTCTGGGTTTGCCGGGCAGCTCCGCAAAGATCGAGGCCGCCTTTCCGGTCCGCAGCCGCGGTCGTTTTTAAAGTCGCTTGGGAGCTGGACCCGCAAGATCTTGAACCTGAATTTCCGTCTTCTTACGTCAGTAGTAGCCGAGGCTTTATGAGCTCGGTTGCAATCACGTCTATCAGGAGTGAGTGATCAAAATGGAAGACAGAACCAAAATTGCAGAAGATCTCAGCGTGGAAGAACGCGAGGAAATCCTCATCGATATTGCAAGGACGCTGGAAGGGACCGCGCGCGAAGCCTTTGTCGAAGGCAATCAGCAGTTTGCCGCACTTTCCGCCAATATGGCGGAAGCGATCCGCATCAACGCCGACGAACTTGTCCGTGACGATCCCGAGCAGGCGGAGAAATTGCTGCAGCAGGCTGTCGCAATGATCTCGCAGTTCAATGCTACTCATCCTTACCGGTTGATCAGCACGGCTGTTCACTGATCGGCCCGACGCTCTACCTCTCGTCCCTGCAACACGATCCGGAGGATTCCGATGTCAGAACTTATTGTGCTTGGTTTCGATAATGCCGACAAAGCGGACGCTGTCCTTAATCGTCTCGTCCAGCTCGAGAAGGAATATCTGATCGACCTCGAAGATGCCGTCATCGCCGTTCGTGACGAGTCCGGCAAGGTCCGTCTCAAGCAGAGCGTCAATCTGACGGCTGCCGGTGCCGCAAGCGGCGGACTTTCGGGTGCATTGTGGGGCTCGCTCGTCGGCCTGCTGTTCCTCAATCCGCTTGCCGGCATGGTGGTCGGCGGTGCGATCGGTGCGGGTTCGGGCGCTTTGGCCGGATCGATGGCGGATTACGGCATCGATGACGGTCTCATCGAGAAGCTTGCCGAAACCATTCCTGCGCATAGTTCCGCGCTCTTCCTGCTGATCCGCAAGGTCCAGCCGGAGAAGGTGCTTGCCGAATTCAAGGGTGAGCATGCGAGGCTGCTGCGAACTTCGCTTTCACCCGATCAGGAAGAGCGTCTGCGGCGGACTCTCGTTGAGGAGACCGCGCCGACATCCGCAGCTTCCGCCACGGTTTGAACGTAACGTTCGATCCGCCGCTATCGGCGACGGGCCGTGCTTCCGAATAGGAGGCACGGCATAAGATGGCGCAATCAACCGATTGCCGTTTCGCGCCCGCCTTCCATATTGTGCGGAATGCTGCCATTGTAAGCGCCGCGCTCATCCCGCAGTCGGCGGCATTGCGGCCGGAGGCAAGACCCGATCGGCGCCCGAACGGCAGTTGTCAGCATACTTTCCGGACGAAAAATTGCGTGATGACCGAGCCCGTATCTCGCCAGAGCCAACCCCCGCCAAAATCCACAGCATCCCTGATCCAGACCAAGCGCGCGGCGGTGCAGGCGCTGCGAGTCATGATCGCGTGCACCATCACCTATGCCGTTTCCCAGCTTTTGCACCTTCAGCAAGGCTATTGGGCGGTCTTTACCGTGCTGATCGTCATGCAGGCATCCGTCGGCGCTACCGCTGGGGCTGCTGTCGACCGATTGGTTGCGACGGTCGCGGGCGCCGTACTCGGCGGCATCGCGATATTCATCACCCCGCAGGAGCCGCTGGCCATCGGCATCGCCTTGATCTGTGTCGTCGGCCTCTCCAGTTTCGCGGCGGCTCGCGTGCCTCGGCTGCGCAATGCCGGGCTGACGGCCGCGATCGTCATGCTGACCCATTCCACGGCGGTTCCCGTCGAGATCTTCGTGATCGACCGTATCGCCGAGATCACGCTGGGCGGTGTCATCGGCGTGCTCGCCAGCCTCTTCATCCTGCCGACCCGCTCGCGCACCATGGTGCTCGACCGCTTCGGATCTGCGCTCAACGTGATGGCGCAGATATTGCGCACTCTGGCAAACGCAGTCGAAAAGGGCGAACCCGTCTCGGCCACCGAGGCCAATATTGCGCTGCGTCAGTCGCTGATGGCGACGGAAGCGCTCCTGACCGACGCCCATCGCGAGCGCGCCTTCTGGCTGACGAGACAGGGTATCTCCGAGGCTATACCGCGCTCGCTCTGGCGCATTCGCAACGACATGACCTATGTCAGTCATATCGTCGAGACGCCATTTCCGGCCACAATCGTCGAAGCGATCGGGCTGCAGGCGGCGGGAGCGCTCAAGGCGCAAGCCCGTTTTGCCGAAGCATGCGGCCTGGCGCTTCGCACCGGCGCAGAGATCGATTCCGAGATGCTCTTTGCGGGAGACAAGGCTTTCGAAGCGGCATTCAGCGCTCTTCAGACTTCCGCGGAGGCGCAATCGATGGGCTTTGCCGAAACCGGACGCCTGTTCGGCCTTGACTTCACCTTGCGCCGGATGCGGCAGAACTTTCTCGATCTTGCCGATCGCATCCGCGAAAGCAATGTCCATTGACGGCTGAACGATCCGTCTGACGGCTCCGTGAATGCAACTTTCTAGTGTCTCGTCGCACCCGTCCGGCCTTTAGTTCCCGCACTACAATGCCAACAAGGCGCTGATGAACCTCGGCTACGAAGTGCTCTTTCCCGCAGAGGCCTGCAAGGTCAACCCAGCCATCCTTTCGGCGCTTTCGAGGCGCTGAAGACCTACCTCAAGAGCCGCTAGCCTCGCGATCGCGCAATTGCGTTCGCTTTCGGCATGAAAGCATTGAATGGCCGGCCCTAGCGGATAGAGCCGGCTATGGAACCTATCGGGCAGTCGACGGCCCGCGGTGGCGATTACTTGTTGAGAGCGTCCTTCAGCGCCTTGGCCGGCGTGAAGGCAAGCTTCTTCGATGCGGCGACCTTGATGGTTGCGCCCGTTCCCGGGTTGCGTGCTTCGCGCTCCGGCGTATCCTTGACTTTGAACTTGCCGAAGCCCGGAATAGAGGTCTCGGCGCCGGAGACCGCTGCTCCGGTGATTGCGGCAAAGACGGCTTCGACGATCGTCTTGCCCTGAGCCTTAGTCAGCTTGTATTCGGCGGCGATCTTGTCTGCGATTTCATTCGTTGTGGTCATGAGGCTTCCCCCGTATTGGTGACAGCGGAATCCTTTCCACCGAAGATGCTCATTGTCACCATGAGTCCTGCCTGGAAAGGTCGAGAAGGCCTGTATTTCCACAATTTCCGACGTTTCGCCGCCATATGCGTGTTTTCTGCCGGCGATTCCGTGGCTTGCGACTGGGCGTGCCTGTCATTGGGAAGCGGGCCGCACCTTTCGCCGACTCTCGCCGGATCCAGCCTCAAGGACCGCGAAAGCCTCTTCGTCAAGCTTTGTCTGGCGGATGGACAGGCGATGCGATGACGCAAAAGAAGCCTGGCCTTTCGCCGCTTGGGCGTATAGAGGCCGGATCACGACGATTGACGGGAGCAAGCAATGTACGATGCAATCAGCATAGACAATCGCGGTGATTTCGGCCTCTGGGCCATCGAGGTTGCAAAGCAGATCATCAGCGAGCAGGGCTTCGAGCTGGCGAGGGCAGCGCGCGACGGTGGGGACGACGATGTCCGCGCGGCCGGCAATGCGCTTGGGCAAGCAATCACCAACGCATTGATCGAGGTTTATGACGGCCTGATCGAAAAGGTCGATGAACGCTAGGAGCGCCTTCGGTCGATCGGGTACGAAGAGGCAGCTGCGATGTTGAACGGGGAATTCCCACTCGATCCGGCAATCGCCTGCTTGGAATTGAAATTTATAGGAATATCAACTCAAGATCGTAGCCTTACAATCGCGGACCGGCATTCCCATATAGGGCGGTAAGTGATTTCTGCCCAATGACAGGAGAGCCAATGTTCCGCGCCGTACCGCGTTTTGCCAAGATCGCAACCATCGTCGTCCTTGCCGCCGCTTCATCTTTAGCGACCTTCGACGCTGCCGATGCGCGTCGGGCTGGATCCAGCGGGTTCGGAAGCCGTGGGACGCGCACTTTCGATGCGCCAGCCGTAACGAGGACGGCTCCGACGCAGGCCGCCCCGATCGATCGGTCGATGACGCCGCGTCCGCAGCAGCAAACCGCGACCCAGCCGCCGCTCGGCGCGCCGCAGCGTCCGGGCCTCTTCGGTGGTTTCGGCGGATCGATGATTGGCGGTCTGATCGCCGGCGGTCTTCTCGGCATGTTGCTTGGCCATGGTTTTGGCGGCGGCTTCGGCTTCCTCGGCATGCTGTTGCAGATCGGCCTGATCGTGCTGCTGATCAGCTTTGCCATGCGCTTCTTCGCAAACCGTCAGCGCACGCAATATGCCGCACCCGGATCAGATCGGTCGTACAATATGAACGCCATGAACAATGGTGCCGCGTCGCCGCGCCCGTCTTTTTCCATTCCGCCCATCGGCGGCGAGGCTGCCGCGCAGAAGGCACGGCAGGCCAATGACGAGATCGGGCTGCAGCAGGCCGATCTTGACCGCTTCGAGCGCCTGCTTACCGAAGTTCAGTCAGCTTACGGGAAGGAGGACTATGCAACGCTGCGTCGTCTGACCACACCGGAAGCCATGTCCTATCTTGCCGAGGAGCTGGGCGAGAACGCCACCCATGGCGTGCGCAACAGCGTTTCCGACGTTCGCCTGCTGCAGGGCGATATTGCTGAAGCCTGGCGCGAGAGCGACAGCGAATACGCAACGCTTGCCATGCGCTATTCGAGCATCGATGCGATGCTCGATCGTACGACCGGAAAACTTGTCGATGGCGACGATCGCAACCCTTCGGAGGCGACCGAACTCTGGACCTTCGTGCGCAAGCCGGGTTCGGACTGGCAGCTTTCCGCTATCCAGGGAACGGGAACTCATTAGGCTAGCGCTTTCTCATGGAAGCGCTCTCGCGATGCTTCGGGTGCGATTGGCCATAATCAAAAATTGATAGCTCCCTGCTCTTCACCGCCAGAACGGCAGAGCAAATATGGAAACGATGCTATATTCGGCCTCGAGATGGCCGTTGCCGGCGGGGCTGCCGATGTCGTCACCGAACTGGCGTCGCTCGGTTTTGCTGGAAAGCTTGCTGCGGCCGGCTGTATCGGCGCGGATATCGACGGAGAGATCGTCAAGACGCGTCAGGTGCAAGGAATGGCACCGACAAATCGAACGTTATGCTTGGAGGAGGCGAGGGCGAATGAGGGCAGTCCGTTTGGAATCGATCGGATCCATGGCGATGCACATGGTCGAGAAGCCGAGCGCCGGGGCCGGAGAGATCATCGTCCGGGTACTTGCTGCAGGCATCTGCGGATCCGACCGGCATATGTACAAGGGCGAGTATCCAACGGCTATCCCGGTGACGCTCGGTCATGAATTCTGCGGCCTCGTGGAAGAGGTGGGCGAGGGCGTTTCATCATTCGTCGGCGGAGAGCTTGTTACGGTGGACCCGAATATTGCCTGCGGCACCTGTCCCGCCTGCCGGCGAGGGCGGCCGAACCTGTGTGCCAATCTAAAGGCGATCGGGGTGACGCGGGACGGCGGCTTTGCCGACTATGTTGCGGTTCCCAGCGGTCAGGCGTTTCTGCTGCCTTCTGATCTCGATCCCGTCCACGGTGCTTTTTGCGAGCCGCTTGCCTGTTGCATCCATGCCATCGACAAGGCGAAGATCCGTCCGGGCGATAGCGTTGCCATATTGGGCGGCGGCGTCATTGGCTTGCTTATGGTGCAGTTGGCGCGTCTGGCAGGCGCAGGCCAAGTTATTCTCATCACAAGACAATTGTCGCGGCGTGAGGCGGCGTTGCGGCTCGGCGCGACGCAGGCGCTTGATCCTACCTCCACCGATGCCGTTACCGCCATCCGGGATTCGACCGCTGGCGGCGCGGATGTCGTCATAGAATGCGCGGGCGTTCCCGAAACGCTCCAGACCGGCGTGCATATGGTGCGGCGTGGCGGCGCCTTCGTGTTGTTCGGGGTAACGCCGGCGGGTTTGCAAGTTCCCCTCCTGCCGTTCGATCTCCTTGTCAACGAAGTCGAGATCAGGCCGGCCTATCTCAATCCGTTCACCCATTCCCGGGCGGCGGCCATGGTGGCAGGCGGGGTTCTCGAACTGGACTCGCTTGTCACGAAGACGATCGGCCTCGAGCAGGTTGCAGGCGTGGTTGGCAGCGCGCCATTGGCCGGCGAGATCAAGGTCATCGTCCGGCCGTGAGTTTCGCCTCCGGGCCGGCATCGGGTTGACAGACAGGTATGTTCGCAGACCGTCCTCACCCGCATCGGCATTTATAAGATTTTTATATCTTCCGCTTTTCTGCCGTCTCGAACCTTAACGCGGTTCAGTCGCATATTGCGCGTGGAAGATACACCTCAGGTGATCTTCCTTCTCGGCAGGAAGAAGAGAAGCGCTCCGAGCAAGGGCGCTCTCCGTCGTTTCTGCAGTCAACAATAACAATCAAGGAATCGCGATCGATGGTGGACATGTTTCTTGTCGGGATCGGCGTCTTATTCTTCCTCCTTTGCGTCGCCTATACCAAGGCCTGCGACAGCCTCTAGTCGGAGAGACGGCAATGCTTCTCGATTACATTCTCGGTGGCGGCGTGACGATCTTTCTCACCGTCTACCTGGTCTACGCTCTCATTCGCCCCGAGCGCTTCTGACAGCGCTTCATAGGGAAAGTTATCTCCATGACCTTCAACGGATGGCTTCAGATCCTCATTTACATCGGGATCCTTCTCCTGCTCGTCAAACCGCTCGGCGGTTACATGACACGCGTCTTTACCGGCGAGCGTACCTTCCTCTCCTTTGTCCTCCGTCCCGTGGAGCGGGGGCTTTATCGTTTGGCCGGCACGAACGACCGCGAGGAGCAGCATTGGACGACCTATTCAGTCTCCATGCTGCTTTTCAGTCTAGCCGGTTTCATCGTTCTTTACGCGCTGCAGCGGCTGCAGGGCAGCCTGCCGTATAATCCGGCCGGCATGACGTCGCTCGACCCGTACTTGTCCTTCAACACGTCGACCAGCTTCGTCACCAATACCAACTGGCAGAACTATGGCGGCGAAAGCACGATGTCCTATCTCGTGCAGATGGCCGGCCTGACTGTGCAGAACTTTGTTTCGGCCGCAACAGGTATCGCGATCGCGATCGCGTTGATCCGTGCCTTCGCGCGCGCCTCGGGCAAGGCGATCGGCAATTTCTGGGTCGATCTTACCCGCGCGACGCTCTATGTCCTGCTGCCGATCTGTGTCGTCCTGACGATCGCTTTCGTCTATCTCGGTGTGCCGCAGACGCTCGGCCCCTACGTCAATGCCACCACGCTCGAGGGCGCGCAGCAGACGATCGCCGTCGGTCCCGTCGCTTCGCAGCTTGCCATCAAGATGCTCGGCACGAACGGCGGTGGCTTCTTCAATGCCAACTCGGCACATCCCTTCGAAAATCCGAGTGCAGTCTCCAACCTTTTGCAGATGCTGGCGATCTTCGCCATCGGCGCGGCACTGACCAACGTCTTCGGCCGCATGGTCGGCAGCCAGCGTCAGGGCTGGGCGATCCTGGCCGCCATGGGTACGCTCTTCGTCGCCGGGGTCATCGTCACCTACTGGGCCGAGGCCGCGGGCAACCCGCTGATCCACGCTCTCGGTGTCCAGGGCGGCAACATGGAAGGCAAGGAGGTCCGCTTCGGGCTTGCGGCATCCTCGCTGTTCGCCGTCATTACGACCGCGGCATCCTGCGGTGCAGTCAATGGCATGTTGGGCAGTTTCACCGCGCTTGGAGGCATGATCCCGCTCATCAACCTGCAGCTCGGCGAAGTCATCGTTGGTGGCGTCGGCGCCGGCTTCTACGGCATCCTGATGTTCGTCATCATTGCGATCTTCGTTGCCGGCCTGATGGTTGGGCGCACGCCGGAATATCTCGGGAAGAAGATCGAGGCCAAGGAAGTGAAGATGGCGATGCTTGCCGTGCTATGCCTCCCCTTCGGGATGCTGATCTTTACCGCGATATCCGCAGTGTTGCCATCAGCAGTCGCCGCTATCGGCAATTCCGGCCCGCATGGCTTCTCCGAAATCCTCTATGCCTACAGCTCCGCAGCAGCGAATAACGGCTCTGCCTTTGCCGGCCTCTCCGCCAATACCCCCTGGTACAACACCACGCTCGGCGTCGTCATGCTGATCGGCCGTTTCCTGGTCATCGTACCGGCGCTTGCCATTGCTGGCTCACTGATCGGCAAGAAGACGGTTCCAGCCTCGGCCGGCACCTTTCCGACGGACGGCCCGCTCTTCGTCGGCCTGCTCGTCGGCACGATCCTGATCGTCGGTGGCCTGACCTTCTTCCCGGCGTTGGCGCTCGGTCCGATCGTCGAACATCTGTCGATGATCGCAGGCCAGACCTTTTAAGGAATGAAGGCCATGAGCCAAGCGCCTGTCAGCAAGCTTAGAAAAGTCATCGATCCACGCTCCTTCGACAGGGGGCGTGGCCCGGCCGGAATAACCTGCGCGTCCGATGCCATTTTGCTGGCGATGGTTGCCTTGTTCCTTGGCCTTGTCGTCTTCGGATTCTTAATCGGCTGATCGGCAGCGTTCCGATCTGACGTTTTCCTCTTCACGCTGGAGCCTCTTATGAGCCAGTTAAAATCAGCGAGTATTCTGGATTCTCGCATCCTCGTTCCGGCGATCGGCGCTTCGTTCAAGAAACTGAACCCGCGCACGCTCGCCAAGAACCCCGTCATGTTCGTGGTCGCCGTCGTTTCGATGCTGACGACCGTCCTTTTCCTCCGCGACCTCATTACGGGCGGCGGCAATCTCGGCTTTTCGCTGCAGATCAACATCTGGCTGTGGTTCACGGTACTGTTTGCAAACTTCGCCGAAGCCGTTGCCGAAGGCCGCGGCAAGGCGCAGGCGGATTCGCTGCGCAAGTCGCGCACCGAAACCCAGGCGAAGCTGCTCGTCGGCAACAGCCGTACCGATTACAAGATGGTGCCCGGCACCAGCCTCAAGGTCGGTGATGTCGTTCTGGTGGAAGCCGGCGATATCATTCCGTCCGATGGCGAAGTCATCGAAGGCGTGGCATCCGTCAATGAGGCCGCCATCACCGGTGAATCCGCACCTGTCATCCGTGAATCGGGCGGCGACCGCTCGGCCGTGACAGGCGGTACGCAGGTTTTGTCGGATGAGATCCGGGTGCGCATCACGGCGGCAGCCGGCTCGACTTTCATCGACCGCATGATCGCGCTGGTCGAAGGTGCCGAACGGCAGAAGACGCCGAACGAAATCGCGCTCAACATCCTGCTTGCCGGCATGACGCTGATCTTCGTGCTCGCGACCGTCACCATCCCGAGCTTTGCCGCCTATGCCGGCGGTTCGATCCAGACGGTCGTGCTCGTTGCGCTCTTCGTTACCTTGATCCCGACCACGATCGGCGCATTGCTGTCGGCCATCGGCATCGCCGGCATGGACCGACTTGTGCGCTTCAACGTGCTTGCCATGTCCGGCCGCGCCGTCGAGGCCGCCGGCGACGTCGATACGCTGCTCCTCGACAAGACGGGCACGATCACGCTCGGCAACCGTCAGGCGACCGCGTTCCGTCCGGTTCGGGGCGTCAGCGAACAGGATCTCGCCGATGCCGCACAGCTTGCCTCGCTTGCCGACGAGACGCCTGAGGGACGCTCGATCGTCGTGCTCGCCAAGGAGAAATATGCAATCCGCGGCCGTGACATGACGAGCCTGAAGGCAACCTTCGTTCCCTTTACCGCACAGACGCGAATGAGCGGCGTCGATCTCGAAGGCTCCTCGATCCGCAAGGGCGCCGTCGATGCAGTGGTCGCCTATGTCGAAGGCGCAGCCAATGGCAGCCACGAAGGCACGGCCGTCATGTCCCGCACATCGAGCGAAATGCTGCGCGAACTGCAGGTGATCGCCGACGAGATCGCCAAGGCCGGCGGCACGCCGCTTGCCGTTGCCCGTGATGGCCGCTTGCTTGGCGTCATCCATCTGAAAGACATCGTCAAGGGCGGCATTCGCGAGCGCTTTGCGGAACTGCGCCGTATGGGTATCCGCACCGTGATGATCACCGGCGACAATCCGTTGACGGCAGCGGCCATTGCCGCCGAGGCCGGCGTCGACGACTTCCTCGCCCAGGCGACGCCGGAGATGAAACTGGCCCTGATGCGCCAGGAGCAGGCGCAGGGAAAGCTGGTCGCCATGTGCGGCGACGGCACCAACGACGCGCCGGCACTTGCGCAAGCCGATGTCGGCGTCGCCATGAACACCGGTACGGTCGCTGCCCGCGAGGCCGGCAACATGGTCGACCTCGACAGCGATCCGACGAAGCTCATCGAGATCGTCGAAATCGGCAAGCAGCTGCTGATGACGCGCGGCGCGCTGACGACCTTCTCGATTGCCAACGACATCGCGAAGTACTTCGCCATCATCCCGGCCATGTTCATCGCCTTCTACCCGCAGCTGAAGATGCTGAACGTCATGGGCCTTGCGACGCCGCAAAGCGCCATTCTCTCGGCGATCATCTTCAACGCGCTCATCATCGTCGCGCTGATCCCGCTGTCGCTGAAGGGTGTTCGCTATCGCCCGATCGGCGCCGGCGCGCTGCTCAGTCGCAATCTTTTGATCTACGGCCTCGGCGGCATCATCGTTCCCTTCATCGGCATCAAGGCCATCGATATGGCGATCACCGCGATTGGCCTCGCCTAAGGAGTTTCTCTCATGCTGAAGCAAATCAGACCCGCCATCGTCATGATCGTCGCCACGACCGTCCTGACCGGCCTTGCCTACCCGCTTGCCATGACGGGCGTCGCCCAGGCGCTCTTCCCCCATCAGGCCAATGGCAGCCTGGTGGAAAAGGACGGCAAGGTGATCGGTTCCAGCCTCATCGGTCAGAACTTCACCAGCGACCGGTATTTCCATGGCCGCCCGTCGGCGACGACCACGACGGACCCGAACGACCCGACCAAATCGATTGCCGCACCTTATAATGCGGCCAATTCCGGCGCCTCCAATCTCGGCCCGACCAGTTCGGCCCTGATGACCCGCATCAAGGGCGACACTGCTACGCTGCAGGCGCAGAACCCCAATAGCCCGGTTCCGATCGATATGGTCACGACATCGGGCAGTGGTCTCGATCCGCACATCTCGCCTGAGGATGCCTATTTCCAGGCGCCGCGTGTTGCCAAGGCCCGCAATATGGATGAGGCGAAGGTCAAGTCGCTCGTCGCGGCAGCCATAGAGCCGCGCAAGCTCGGCATTCTCGGTGAACCCGTCATCAATGTGCTGGCATTGAACCAGGCACTCGATGCTTCTATGACTCAATAAGTTGAAGAGCTTGAGACGGTTAGCGCCGTCTCAGGCTTATCAGGAAAGACGACCCGGAATGGCAGATGACAGCCGCGACATGCTGAGCAGGCCTTCGCCCGATGCGCTTCTCGAAAAGGCGCGGGCCGAGACACGCGGACGGCTGAAGGTCTTTCTGGGCGCTGCACCGGGTGTCGGCAAGACCTACGAGATGCTGATGTCGGGCAGAGCGAAGTTCGCCGACGGCGTCGATGTCGTGGTCGGCGTCGTCGAAACCCACGGCCGTCGCGAGACGCAGGCCCTGCTCGAAGGATTCGAGATCGTTCCGCGCGTCAAGGTTGACTATAAGGGCAGGGCACTCGAGGAAATGGATCTCGATGCTATCCTGAAACGGCGGCCCGAACTGGTGCTTGTCGATGAACTTGCCCATACCAATGCGCATGGCAGCCGGCATCCAAAGCGCTATCTCGATGTCAAGGAGCTTCTCGAACGCGGCATCGACGTCTATACGACGCTGAATATCCAGCATGTCGAAAGCCTGAACGACGTGGTCTCGCAGATCACCCGCATTCGCGTGCGCGAGACCGTGCCGGACTCCATTATCGACATGGCCGATGATGTCGAGATCATCGACTTGACGCCGGACGACCTCATCAAGCGGCTGCATGACGGCAAGGTTTATGTGTCGAAGACGGCCGAGCGGGCGCTGACAAACTATTTCACGCCCGGCAACCTGACGGCACTGCGCGAGCTGGCGCTGAGACGTACGGCCCAGCGCGTTGACGACCAGCTCCTGACCCATATGCAGGCCCATGCGATTCAGGGGCCATGGGCAGCCGGAGAGCGCGTGCTCGTCTCCATCGATCATCATCCGCGTTCGGCTTCGCTTGTGCGCTATGCCGCGCGCATGGCATCGCGCCTGCGCGCACCTTGGGCCGCCGTCTATGTCGAAACCAATCGCTCGATCAGCCTGACGGAGGCGCAGCGAGATACGGTCGCCGCAACGCTCAGACTTGCCGAACAGCTTGGCGGCGAAGCCATTACCCTCCCGGGCCGCGAGGTGGCGGAGGAACTGCTTCGCCATTCGGCCAGCAACAATGTGACCCATATCGTCATCGGTTCGCCGAAAATCGGCTCCTGGCGCGATTGGTCGCGCCGTTCGGTTTCCTATGATCTCATCCGCCGAGCCGGCGATATCAGCGTCCATGTCATTTCCGGCAGCGAAGCGGATGGCGACGCCGCCCGGCGCGGCGTCAAAATGGCGCCTTCGTCGCCACCCTTCCAGCTTCGCGGCTATATGCTGGCAACGCTTTATGTTGCCATTGCGCTCGGCTTTTGCGTCATTCTCGATCAGGTGCTGGATGTCCGCAACCTGGCGCTCGTCTTTCTGATGGCGGTGCTGGCGAGTGCGGTCACACAGGGGCTTCGCCCGGCACTCTATTCCTGTATCCTCGGTGCGCTTGCCTTCAATTTCTTCTTCCTGCCGCCGCGCTACACGCTGACGATCAGCGATCCGGAAAGCGTGCTCGCCTTCTTCTTCTTCCTCGGCGTCGCGATCATTGCGAGCAACCTGACAGCAACCGTCCAGCGGCAGGCCGCGGCGGCAAGGCAGCGTGCACGAACGACCGAGGACCTTTACCTGTTTTCGAAGAAGCTTGCCGGCACCGGCACACTCGACGATGTGCTGTGGGCAACGGCCTTTCAGCTGGCTTCGATGCTGAAGCTGCGCGTCGTGCTGCTTCTTCCCGAACATGGAACCATCGCCGTCAAGGCGGGCTATCCACCTGACGACACGCTCGACGATGCCGATATCGCGGCGGCGCGCTGGGCCTGGGAGCACAATCATGCCGCCGGCCGTGGCGCCGATACTCTGCCGGGCGCCAAGCGCCTCTATGTCCCGCTGCGCACCGGCCGCACCGCCGTCGGCGTCATCGGTCTCGACAGCGATCGCCGTGACGGTCCGCTTCTGACGCCGGAGCAGCAGCGGCTGCTGGATGCTCTTGCCGATCAGGCGGCCCTTGCCATCGAACGGGTGCAGCTGGTCGCCGATGTCGACCGCGCGAAACTGGCCGTCGAGGCCGATCGGCTGCGTTCCGCGCTGCTGACGTCCATTTCGCACGATTTGAAGACGCCGCTTGCGGCTATCCTTGGTGCTGCGGGAACGCTGCGCGATTATCTGGAATCGCTGCCGCACGAGGATCGCGTCGATCTCCTGTCGACCGTCATCGACGAATCCGAGCGCCTCAACCGTTTCATCGCCAACCTGCTCGACATGACCAAGATCGAATCCGGCGCAATGGAACCGAACTATGCCTTGCACTATGCCGGCGATATCGTCGGCAGCGCGTTGCGGCGGGCCGAAAAGATTCTGGCGCGTCACCGTGTCGATGTGCAGATGCCCGTCGATCTGCCGATGGTGAAAGTCGATCCGGTTCTGTTCGAGCAGGTGCTGTTCAACCTGCTCGACAATGCCGCAAAATATGCGCCGGAAGGCTCGGCCATCCGCCTGGAAGCCTGGGCCGACATCGACAATATCATCTTCAGGGTCATGGACGAGGGGCCTGGCATTCCGCCCTCCGACCTGGAGCGCGTCTTCGATACGTTCTACCGCGTGCGAAAGGGGGATCAGGTGCGTGCCGGCACCGGCCTTGGCCTTTCCATCTGTCGCGGCTTCATCGAGGCGATGGGTGGCGCGATTGCTGCCGGCAACAGAACGGATCGGCAGGGAGGGGTCTTCACCATTCGCCTGCCGAAGCCAACGGATGTCCCGAAGCTGGATGAACTGAAATGAACACCACTGCCGTCAAGATTCTCGTCGTCGATGATGAGCCGCCGATCCGCAAGCTGCTGCGTGTCGGCCTCGGCGCCCAGGGCTATGTCGTCAATGAGGCGCAAAATGCCGCGTCAGCTCAGGCATCGGTGGACGAGGATCAACCGGATCTGATCGTGCTCGATCTCGGTCTGCCGGACAAATCGGGCCAGGATCTGCTGTTGGAATGGCGCGAGGATGGGGTGCATATCCCGGTCGTCATCCTGTCCAGTCGCACGGATGAGGCCGGCATCGTCAAGGCGCTCGAAAGCGGTGCGGACGATTACGTCACCAAACCTTTCGGCGTCAACGAACTTGCCGCCCGCATCCGCGTGGCGCTGCGCCATCGCCTGCAGCAGCAGGGCGAGAAGGCGATCTTTCAGACAGGCGGCCTCTCCATCGACCTGGTCAAGCGCATCGTCAAGGTCGAGGGCAAGGAGATCAAGCTGTCGCCGAAGGAATACGATATCCTGCGGGTGCTCGCCCAGCATGCCGGCAAGGTGCTGACGCACCAGTTTCTGCTGAAGCAGATCTGGGGGCCGGCTGCCGATGTTCAGTATCTGCGTGTCTATGTCCGCCAGCTCCGGCAGAAGATCGAGGAGGTTCCCGATCGGCCGCAATATATCACCACCGAGACGGGCGTGGGCTACAGGCTGCGCGAACCGGATTGAGACCGCCGGGATTTCGAACCGTGGGATCGGGATGATACCGGCTCGGCCCATGGTGATGAGCAACATTTCAGAACAAACAACTACTCGGCCCTGAGCGCAATCATGGATCTTTCCGCCATCATCCTTCCCGAACATGTTTTTGTCGGCGTCTCGGCTCCGACCAAATGGCGGGCGCTGCAGATGCTGTCATCGAAGGCTGCCGCTTGTTTCGGCCTGGATGAGGGAACGGTTCTGCGGGCGCTGGAGACACGCGAAAGACTGGGCACGACCGGAATCGGCAACGGCGTTGCCGTTCCGCACGCCGCTGTCGCCGACATGACGCGGCCGCGAGGATTGATGGTGCATTTTGCGCATGCGGTCGATTTCGAGGCCATCGACGATGTGCCGACGGAATGGGCATTCGTCCTGCTCTTCGGGGAGGGCGGCCGGAGCGATTATCTGAATGTACTTGCCGCGATCGCGCGGCGCTTGCGCGCAGACGGCGTTCTCACGGCGATGCGGCAGTCAAAAAGCGCCGACGAACTCTACTCCGTGTTCATGTCCGGCGCTATTGACTGACGCGTCGCCATCGCGCGCTGATTGTCTTTCCGGAATGTGATTCCATTTTTCCCGATTCTATGGGATGCTGTTCTCCGGAGTTCCCTAAAACGGGAACTGTCTTCGTTACTTTATACGACCAAGTTGATAGGGTTTAGGGACAAACGAAGGGGGTGCATCCATGCAGACGATAAAGCTTTCCCGGCTTCTCGCCACCGCGGTTCTGATCGGCAGTTTTTCGATCGCAGCCGTCGCGCCGACCTGGGCGGCGGACAAGACGCTTCTCAATGTTTCCTATGATCCGACGCGCGAACTCTACAAGGATTTCAACACGGCTTTTGCCGCCAAGTGGAAGAAGGACACGGGTGAAACCATCAATATCAAGGCGTCGCATGGCGGCTCCGGCGCGCAGGCCCGCTCGGTCATCGATGGTCTCGACGCCGATGTCGTGACGCTGGCGCTCGAAGGCGATATCGATGCGATCGCCAAGGCGACGCACAAGATCCCGGCTGATTGGAAGACCAAGTTCCCGAACAATTCCGTTCCCTATACCTCGACTATCGTGTTCCTCGTGCGCAAGGGCAATCCGAAAGGCATCAAGGATTGGCCCGACCTGATCAAGGACGGCGTCGAGGTCGTCACGCCGAACCCGAAGACCTCGGGCGGCGCCCGCTGGAACATTCTCGCAGCCTGGGCCTGGGCCAAGCAGGCCAATGGCGGCGACGATGCCAAGGCGCAGGACTATGTGGCGCAGCTTCTGAAGCATGTGCCGGTGCTCGATGCCGGTGCGCGCGGTGCGACGACGACTTTCGTGCAGCGTGGTCTCGGCGATGTTCTCCTTGCCTGGGAAAACGAAGCCTACCTTTCGCTCGATGAGCTCGGTCCCGACAAATTCGAGATCGTGACGCCTTCGGTTTCCGTCCGCGCCGATCCTCCGGTTGCCGTCGTCGATGGCAATGTCGATGCCAAAGGCACGCGCAAGGTTGCGGAAGCCTATCTGAATTATCTCTACTCGGATGAAGGCCAGAAGATCGCCGCCAGGCACTACTACCGGCCGATCAAGCCGGAAGCGGCGGATCCCAAGGATGTCGCCCGCTTCCCATCCCTGAAGCTGGCAACCATCGACGATTTCGGCGGATGGTCCCAGGCTCAGCCGAAATTCTTCGGCGATGGCGGCATTTTCGATCAGATCTACAAGCCGGGACAATAAGACTGAATGCATTCTATAACCCGCAAACGGTGGCGGTTACGGCAGCCGAGCGTCATTCCGGGCTTCGGATTGGCGCTCTGCGTTACCTTGGCTTGGCTCATCTTCATCGTTCTCATTCCGCTGTCGGGATTGCTGTGGAAGAGCAGCGCTCTCGGCTGGGAGAAATTCTGGACCCTGACGCTTGACGTGCGCACGCTTTTTGCGCTGCGCATGAGTTTCGGCGGGGCTTTCATCGCCGCGCTCGTCAACGCCGTGCTTGGGCTTATCCTCGCCTGGGTGCTCGTGCGCTATCGCTTTCCAGGCAAGCGCATTGTCGATGCGATGGTCGATCTGCCGTTCGCGCTGCCGACGGCAGTCGCGGGCATTGCGCTGACCACGCTCTATGCGCCGAACGGCTGGATCGGCCAGTTCCTGACGCCGCTCGGCATCAAGATCGCCTTTACTCCGGTCGGCATCGTCATTGCGCTGATTTTCGTCGGCTTGCCGTTCGTGGTGCGCACTGCGCAGCCCGTCATGGAGGAAATCGACCGTGAGGTCGAGGAGGCGGCCGCGACGCTTGGGGCATCGCGGTTTCAGACGATAACCCGCGTGCTGCTGCCGGGATTGGCGCCTGCCGCGCTGACCGGTTTCGCGCTGGCATTTGCGCGTGCGGCCGGTGAATACGGATCGGTCATCTTCATTGCCGGCAACAAGCCTTACGTCTCGGAAATCGCGCCGCTGCTCATCGTCATTCGACTGGAGGAATATAATTATGCCGCGGCAACGGCGATCGCGACGGTGATGCTGTTCATTTCCTTCACCATGCTTTTGATCATCAACCTTATCCAGTCGTGGAGCAGAAGGAGATATGGCGATGGCGCATGATCTTTCTGCATCGGCCGAAACAGGCCACTCGGTTATCACGGAAAGCCGGGCAGCGCGTATCATTTTCATATTGATCTCGCTAACCTTTCTGACGCTGATGGTGCTTTTGCCTCTGGCTGCCGTTTTCGTCGAGGCTTTCCGCAAAGGGATCGAGACTTTCTTCGAAGCCCTGATCGACGAGGAAACCTTTGCGGCGATCCGGTTGACCCTGATCGTTGCCGGCATCAGCGTGCCGTTGAATCTTGTCTGCGGCGTTGCCGCCGCCTGGGCGATCGCCAAGTTCGAATTCAAGGGCAAGGCTCTCCTGACAACCCTGATAGATCTGCCGTTCTCGGTGTCGCCGGTCATATCGGGCCTGGTCTTTGTGCTGTTGTTCAATTCCAACAGTACGCTTGGCCCCTGGCTGCAGAGCCACGGCATACAGATGCTGTTTGCGGTTCCGGGCCTGGTATTGGCGACGATGTTCGTCACCTTTCCCTTCGTCGCGCGCGAACTGATCCCGCTGATGCAGGAGCAGGGCAACGCGGACGAAGAGGCAGCACTCTCCCTCGGGGCGAATGGCTGGCAGACCTTCTGGCATGTCACGTTGCCGAACATCAAATGGGGGCTGCTTTACGGCGTATTGCTCTGCAATGCCCGCGCCATGGGCGAGTTCGGCGCCGTTTCGGTCGTCTCGGGCCACATCCGCGGCGAAACCAACACCATGCCGTTGCAGGTCGAGATCCTTTATAACGATTACAAGTACGCCGGGGCCTTTGCCGTCGCCACGTTGCTTGCCCTGCTTGCCCTTGTCACATTGATACTGAAGACGCTGCTGGAAATGCGCTACAGCGAAGAGATTGCAGCCAGCCGGCGTCATTGAAGGAATTCTTGATGGAAGTTCGCGTTCAAAACCTGCGCAAGGAATTCGGTCGATTCCCCGCTCTGCACGATGTCTCCCTGGACATCCGCTCGAGTGAACTGATTGCGCTTCTCGGCCCGTCCGGCTCCGGCAAGACGACGCTGCTGCGCCTGATCGCCGGCCTGGAAACGCCGACGGAAGGCAGGATTTTTTTCGGCGAGGATGATGCTTCGCTGAAGACCGTGCAGCAGCGCAATATCGGCTTCGTGTTTCAGCATTACGCGCTGTTCCGGCACATGACGGTGCTCGACAATATCTCCTTCGGCCTGAAAGTCCGCTCGGCGTCGCGTCGTCCGCCGCGCGGCGAAATTCGCCGGCGTGCGCTGGAACTTTTGGAGCTTGTGCAGTTGAACGGGTTGGAAAAACGTTATCCGGCTCAGCTTTCCGGCGGTCAGCGACAGCGTGTGGCGCTGGCGCGCGCCATGGCGGTCGAGCCGAATGTCCTGCTTCTCGATGAGCCTTTCGGCGCGCTCGACGCGCAGGTGCGCAAGGATTTGCGCAAGTGGCTGCGCGAGATCCATGACCGCACCGGCCACACCACGGTTTTCGTCACCCATGATCAGGAAGAGGCGCTTGAACTTGCCGACCGCGTCGTCGTGCTCAACAAGGGGGCGATCGAGCAGGTCGGCACGCCGGACGAGATCTACGACACGCCGAACTCACCTTTCGTCTATGGCTTCATCGGCCAGTCCAACCGCGTCAAAGTGCGCATTGCCAGCGGCGAGATCTGGTTCGACGACAAGCCTTTGGGCCTCAGCACGCCGCACGAGCCGGATGGCGAGGCATATCTTTATTTCCGGCCGCATGACATCGAGCTTCGCGACGGCGATGCCGGCTCTATCGCCGGCCTGCTGGTCGCCAGCCGCCGCGTCGCGGGCACCCGCCATCTCGAGATCAATATTGGCGCCGGACACGAAGGCATCGAGATCGAATTGCCGCCGAACAAGGCCGACGCGCTCGACCGCAACCGTATCGCCTTCAGGCCGACACGCTGGACGCTGTTCCGCAACGGAGCCTGACGATCAATCCTCCGGATGGGCTGCCGAGGCGAAGCCGCCACCCTGGTAGATGACCGTCGGATCGTTCGGATCCTCCGGAGGCGTTCTCGACAGGATCTCCGCCCGCCAGCGAGCGGCGTTATCCTGCGGTTTCCAGCCGAGAAAGGCGGCGTTGCCATTATCCCACCATTGCTCGTCATTGTCGGAGGCACCATAGACGATGGTGTGGCCGAGCCTTGGTGCGTCGAAAGCGCAGCCGCAAAGGGAGAGGAAATCCCTGACGCTGAACCAGGTAGCGAGCATGCGTGTGTTGCGCGGCTCGGGAAAGCAAGAGCCGATGCGCACCGAAAGCGTTTCCTGGCCGAACTTGTCGAAGTAGAGGCTGGCAACTGCTTCGCCGAACACTTTCGATACGCCGTAGAGCGAATCCGGCCGTGTCGGCACCTTGTTGTCGATCCGCTCATCCCGGCGATAGAAGCCGATCGTGTGGTTGGAGCTTGCAAAGACGA
This sequence comes from Rhizobium sp. UFLA01-1127, assembly GCF_059803845.1. NCBI lineage: Bacteria > Pseudomonadati > Pseudomonadota > Alphaproteobacteria > Hyphomicrobiales > Rhizobiaceae > Rhizobium > Rhizobium sp. UFLA01-1127. The sequence continues at coordinate 34,254 of NZ_JAUQTZ010000017.1, forward strand.
TGCGCGGCTTGCCGACGGCTCGCGCCGCTTCATAAAGATTGTAGAGGCCGACGATATTGCCTTGCAGGATCAGATCGAATGGCTTCTCCACCGAGATGCCGCCGAGGTGGATGATGCCGTCGACACCCTTGACCATCGCCTCGACGCCGCCGCGGTCGGCGAGATCGCAGGCCACGAAACGCTCGTTCGGACGCAGATCGCTGATCGGCGCAAGATCGGACAGTACGACGTTTTCGGCGATTTGCGACAGAAGCGGCCTGAGCGCCTGGCCGACGCCGCCGGCGGCGCCGGTCAGCAGCAGAGTTTTCAGCATGGATTGTCTCCCGGATCAGTCATTTCGGCCGGCAGACTATAAGATGGTTTTCCGGCAGTCATCATATATATCAGCGGGATCGGCATGAACCGCGTCGATAAGGCTTATGCAGTCTGCGAATGCACCCTGATATCGGCGTCGAGCGCTTCGAGACTGACCACGGCCTTGATAGGCAAATGATCGGAAGCGACCCGCGCGAGCGGCGAATCATGCACTTCGACTACGGAAATCATGCCGCGCCGGTTTGCCATGATGCGATCGAGCGCCAGAAGCGGCAGCGTCGACGGAAAGCTGGGGACGGCGGGAGGCAAGGGTCCAAAAGCGTTCTGGAAAGTATTGAGAGACGAGCGGTCACCCAGGCGCCATTCGTTGAGATCGCCAAGGAGGATCGTCGGCGTCTCGCCGCCGTCGTTCATGAGATCGACGATCAGGCGAGTCTGCTGGGCGCGCGAGCGGTGCAGCAGACCAAGATGTGCGGCAATGATCCTGAGGCTTCCGCCGCGAGCCAGCTCCAGTTCTGCGATCAAGGCGCCGCGCGGCTCGAGCCCGGGCAGATTGATCTGATGGACGTCGCGGACCGTACCCTGCTTGAAAAGAACGACATTTCCATGCCAGCCATGCGCCTTGGTGACGCCGGTGATCGGCACCGGGATAAGCCCGGTTTCGCGTTCGAGCCGGCGCAGGTCGAGGATGCCCGTGCGCTCCCCGAAGCGGGTGTCGGCTTCCTGCAGACCGATGACATCGGCATCGATTTCATGAATGACGCGGCTGGTCCGTTCCGGATCGAAGCGGCGGTCGGCACCGACGCATTTGTGGACATTGTAGGAGGCGATCAAAGTGCCTTCGGGCCGATCCGACTTGCCGGCCGCCTGCCTGGCTCGCGACTTGTTTCGGTTCTTCAGACTTTCCAGAATGCTCGCACGGAGACTTTCTTTCTTCTTTCGCATCTATCCGTCGACCGTTCCTTGATCAGACCATGTCGGGTGCACGCATAAGAGTATAAGAAGCGATCGTCGGCTTTGTCATGTAAAAAGGCTGCGACAACGGCAGATAATCTCTCGCCGCGGCCGTCAGAGATAGGGCGAACCAAGCCAGAGCACCTTCTCGATAAGTCGCACGACAAAGGGCCGCGCTCTAAGTTTTTCAAGATCGACAGGATGCGCCGTTTCCAGGATCGAGCCGATATGGGCGTCGATCATGCCGGCAAAGCCGCGGTCGAGAACCTCGAGATCCACTTCGAAATTGAGCCGCAGCGAGCGTGGATCGAGATTGGAAGAGCCGACATAGGCCCAGATGCCGTCGATGGCCAAAAGCTTCGAATGGTTGAATGCGCCTTCGGAGCGCCAGATGCGGCAATAATTCTTCAGCATCTGGTCGAATTGCGCCGTCATCGCCCGGTCGACGAGCACGAGATTGTTGGCAGTCGGCACGACGATATCGACCTCGACGCCGCGCCGGGCGGCGGTCACAAGCGCGCTGATCAGCTCCCGATCCGGCAGGAAGTAGGGCGACATGATGCGGATGGATTTATGCGCCACCGAAAGCGCCCCGATCAGCATCTTGTGATTGGTCTCGACGCTGCGGTCCGGGCCGGAGGCGACGACCCGCATGAAGACGGGCGCTCCGGGGTCGTTGGCGGGAGCGGCAATCCGCCATTCCTCGCCGCTCAGCACTTCGCCCGTGGTAAATTGCCAATCCTCGGCTGCCGTATTGAAGAGATCGGCAACCGCCGGTCCCGTCACGCAAAAATGCATATCGCGGGCGCTATGCTCATGCGCGAACTCGCGGGTGAAGCCCTGGCGTATGTTCATGCCGCCGGTAAAGGCCACCCGCCCGTCGATGCTGAGGATCTTGCGGTGCGTGCGCAGATTGGCATAGGGCAATCTGAGGCCGATGATGACGTTGCCGTTGAACACGTCGACCTGCACGCCGCCTTCGCTCAGATAGCCCATGATGCTCGGCACGGAATAACGCGCGCCGACGGCATCGATCAGCACGCGCACGCTGACACCGCGTTTGGCGGCGGCAATCAGACAATCGGCGATGCGAAGGCCGATCGGGTCGCGATCGAAGATATAGGTCTCCATCAGGATGCTGCGCTCGGCGCCGTCGATAGCGGCTTTCATCGCGGCATAGGCGACATCGCCGTTCGTCAGCATCTCGATGGTATTGCCGGTGCTCATCGTGTAGCGGACCACACGGTCTCCGAGCGTCTTCATCGAACCGAAGCGATCGCCGAAAAGCCGCCGCACCTCACCGTCGTCGGCATCGAAACCGGCGAGCTCACCATTCGCATCCTTGCGGAAGAGCGCGTCGCGCTGTGAGGTGAGGGAGGCCCGGCGGATACGATTGATACCGGCGACGGCATAGAGCAAGGCCCCGATGATGGGCGACAGGACGATGACACCGACCCAGCCGATCGCTGCGCGGACGTCCTCCTTGGTCATGGCTGCATGGATTGCAGCAGCGGCCCCCATCGCGATGGACAGGACGGCGAGAATTTGGCCCCAATGGGCGGCCCCGAGGTCGATCATGACGCAAGTATATCCTTGCCCGCAAAAGCTGCAATGAGCCGGCTCGCGATCACCGGGATGCCATGAATAGCGGTGCGAAAACTCATTACTTTAGATATTTTTAATTGAACCCTGTTCGTGCCCGCTTCATACTTAGGGTGCTTCGGCTGCTTCGCTACCGTTTCCCCACGGTAACTTGTCTTTTGTTTGAAGCGCCACTGCGGTTCGAGAGCCGAGATCGAGGAAACGAGCCTGGCATCTAAAGTCATGGCGTCTTGGTAGCTCGGGGGAGGCGTGAAAGCCCGCATTTCAAGAACGGGCATTGCTCATCAAACATTGTTCAACGATGCGAACGGAGGACGGCAGATGTTGGAATCTCGAGACGAATGGATCAAGAAGCGCGCATACGCCATATGGGAGGAGGAGGGATATCCCACAGGACGCGATGTCGAGCACTGGGCGCGGGCGAGCGGCGAACGCATCGCGCTTGAGGAAAGCGTCGCAAACGGTGGCGGGGTCGACATCAAGCCCAAGGCGAAGCGCAAAGTGGCGGTCGCTGCAGCGCCTGTTGTCGACAAGACGGTAACCAAACCCGTTAGGAAAGCGTCGAAGAAGACCACAGCCGCAAAGACGTAGGGCAGTCGGTTCCAGGAGTGCGGCGGAGACGAGGGCGGCTCGATGGCAACATCGGGCCGCCTTTTTTTCACGACAGGCGCCGGAGAAATATTCGCAATCATTTCGGTAATTTGGCTCTCATCCGCGAAATAGTTGTCACACATCGATGCTACGGATTGCCAAGGGAGTTCAGCAATGTGTCGCAGTGATACCGATGATCTGGAAATGACTGTTGCGACGATCGTCGCATCGTGCTGCTTCCCTTGTTTCGCCCGCGGCCTGGATGCGATGCGATGATATCTCTTCTCGTTCTTGCTGCGCTCTATCTTCTGGCGGCCCTGGTCCTCATCCTGATCATCGACCGTTCGGTCGGCGTCTTTTTCCCGGCTTCGGCCAAGCAAGGTGCCGCCGAGCCGCATGACCGCCGTCTCCGGGTTCTTCCAATCAATCGCAATGCTCCCGCTCGCATATCGGAACCTTTTCCGTGATGACGTGTTGGTCTTTCTCCCCAGCCAAGGAGAAAGATCATGTCTCGAGGAGACAAGTCCGCCTATACGGACAAGCAGAAGCGCAAGGCCGAGCATATTGAGGAAGGCTATGAGGACCGCGGCGTTTCTGGTGACGAGGCGGAGCGGCGCGCTTGGGCGACCGTGAATAAGGAAAGCGGCGGCGGCAAGAAATCCGGCTCGGGCCGCGGCCATGCCGAGACTCATGAAGCCTCTAAAAAAGGGGGCAGGATCGGCGGACGTGCTTCCGCGGATCGGCCCGCCTCCGAGCGTTCCGCATCCGCGAAGAAGGCGGCCGCAACCCGCAAACGCCACGAGCGTAATGCACATTCCCAGCCGTGACAGGAATGGGATGTCCTCCCATCCCAATACAACCATGGGATCTTTCGCGGCGATGGCGATCGAGCTGATATAGTTTCCGGCGCGTCGGCCCGTAATCGCCGATTGCCCCCTTATTTTCCGCGATGCCGACGCTAAATTGTAGGCTCGATCTGCGATGGCGGTCGGCTTTGAAAGCGATGAGAAGGTACCGCGTCAGGCGTCAGGTCGATCGCTGCGGCTGGCCGTTCTCAATTCTCGGGAGGGAAAATCGAATGGCCTATGAGCTCTATTATTGGGATAGCATCCAGGGGCGCGGCGAATTTGTCCGGCTGGCGCTGGAGGAGGCTGGTGCCGACTACGTCGATGTCTGCCGTGGCCCTGCCAGCAAGGGGGCCAGCAAGGGGCAAGGGATACCCGCCATGTTCGCCATCATGGATGGCAATTCCCGGTTCGATCTACCCTTTGCTCCGCCGTTTCTGAAAGATGGCGATCTGATCATTCCGCATGTGGCGAATATCCTGATGTATCTCGGGCCGGCACTCGGGCTGGCACCCCAAGACGAAGGACAGCGCCATGTGCTGAACGGTCTGCAATTGACGATTACCGATCTTGTCGCAGAGGTACACGATACGCACCACCCCATTGCCACGTCGAAATACTACGCGGATCAGAAACAAGAGGCCAAAGCCCGCGCCGCCGAATTCATCGAAAACCGCATCCCGAAGTTTCTCGGCTATTTCGAAAGCGTCATGGAGCGGAACCCACTGGGGCCATCGCATGTCTTCGGTGGTGGAATGACCTATGTCGATCTTTCTCTTTTCCAGGTCTATGAGGGGCTGCGCTATGCATTTCCGCGCGCGACCGCCCATCTGGACCGCCGCTACCCACATCTTGCCGCATTGCACGCCGCTGTCATGAAACGGCCCAACATTGCTCGCTATCTTCAATCCGATCGCCGCATTCCCTTCAACGAGAACGGCATTTTCCGGCACTATCCGGAACTGGATAAGGATGTGGCGTAAGCGATGCTCCTCTATCAATTCATTCCTGCATGCTGGATCGTCTGGTTGCTGATCTGGCTTTTCGCTTCGTTCGGCGTCAAGAAGAGCGTGCGGCAGGAAGATCCGCTGTCGCGGCTCGGCAATACCGCGCCGATCTGGATCGGCGCCTTCCTGCTTGTGGTCAATCCATCCTGGCTGGGACCTTTGCGGTTTCGCATCATCCCGCAGGACCTCACCTCCTATCTGATCGGTGCGGTCCTGACCTTTATCGGCCTCCTGTTCGCGGTCTGGGCTCGCTATCACATCGGACGCAACTGGAGTGGGGTGATTACCCTCAAGGAGGACCATGCGCTCGTCCGCTCCGGCCCCTATGCGCTCGTCCGGCACCCGATCTATTCCGGCCTGATGCTCGCCATTATCGGCTCGGCAATCGCGCGCGGCGATATCGCGGCCTTCCTTGCGATCGTCGCCGTCCTTTATGCCGTGCTGCGTCGGGTATCCATAGAAGAGAGTTGGATGAGCGAAACCTTCGGTTCGGCCTATGCCGACTATAGGGCGAGCACGCCGGCATTGGTGCCGTTTCTGGTTTAGAATGTTGCCGAAAAGTGTCCGGGGATTTCGGACGAGATCGTTAGGCTTTGAGCGGCGCTGCTGCCTTGAAGAAATCGGCCCAGGGATCGGAGCTGGATTGGTCGAGGCGTGAGGCGGCATTCTTGAGCGTGAAGGAGGCAGGCCCGATCCCGTCATCCAGCTCCTTCCAACTGATCGGCATCGAAACCGCAGCCCCCTTTCTCGCGCGGGCCGAATAAGGCGCCACGGCGGTATTGCCGCGACCGTTGCGCAGATAATCGACGAAGATATGGCCCGCCCGCTTCACCTTGCTTGCAACCGACAAAAATGTCTGCGGACTGTCGGCGCTCATGGCATGGGCAATCGCCTCGGCGGCGTCCTTGATGTGCGGCCAGGTCGCCAGTGGCTCGACGGATGCGACGACATGCAGGCCCTTGCCGCCGGATGTCTTGACGAAGGAGGTCAATCCCAGAGCGGAGAAACGTTCGCCAATCTCTTTCGCTGCGGTCACGACCTTGCCCCAGGCGACGTCCTCGCCGGGATCGAGGTCCATGATGATCATGTCGGGTTTTTCCCAATGATCTGTCGTCGTGCCCCAGGGATGAATTTCGAGTGCCGCCGACTGGACGAGAGCGGCCAGACCATCGAAATCCTCGATCTTCAGCAGCTTGGCGGCATCCTTGTCTTCAGGATCGGCAATTTCCACGATGTGCCGATCGATCCCCTTCCAGGCATGTTTCTGGAAAAACCGCGGCCCGCCGATACCGTCGGGGCAGCGCAGGAGCGCCAGGGGACGGTTGGCGACGAAGGGTGCCATGCGCCGCCAGGCCAAGTCGTAGTAATCGAGAAGGTCCTGCTTGGTTATCCCGTCATCGGGCCAATAGATCCGCTCGGGATGGGTCAACTCCACTGACGTCTTGATGCCGTCCTGAATGGGCGTCTTTGCCATCCGCATGCGCTCCATTTTCTGCGGCGTGAGGGGTCTTCGTGTCGGGAAAGACTAGCATTGCCCGGCACATAAAGCGACAAACAACCGTATTCTCACGGCATGAGCTGGCCGCCATTGACCTCGATGATCTGGCCTGTAATGTAGCCCGATAGTGTCGGAGAAGCGAGAAACAGATAGGCACCGACGCAATCTTCCGGCGTGCCGACGAAGCCCATGGGGATCGTCTTGCGCTGCAGTTCCATCTGTTCATCATTGGTATAGCGTTCGTGGAACGGCGTTGCGATGACCCCGGGCGCTACCGCATTGACGCGGATCTTGTCGTTGACGAATTCCTTGGCGTGGCCATGGGTAATCGTCGAGACGAAGCCCTTGGAAGCCGCATAGAGGATCGCGCCATTGCCGCCGCCATTGCGTGCGGCGATCGAGGTGGTGTTGATGACGAAACCGCCCTGCTTCTTGAGATGAGGATGAGCGGCACGGGTCGCGGCAAGCACGGAGCGGGCGTTGAGGTTCATCACCCGCTCGTAATGCTCATCCGTCATTTCGGCGGTTGGAAGCCGGCCCAGCATGCCGCCGGCATTGTTGACCAGGCCGTCGAGGCCACCCAAGGCGTCAGCGGCGTCCTTGACGACGCGTTCGGTCTCGCCATCCTGCGAGACGTCGCCCTGTATAAGATGGACTGCCCCGCCACCGGCCTTGATTTCGGTCGCCAGCCGTTCCGCCGGCTCGCGGCTCGCATTGAAGTGCAGGCCGATCTTCATGCTTTGCGCGGCAAAGGCGCGTGCGACGGCCGCACCGATGCCGGTCGAAGCGCCTGTTATCAGCACCCTTTTGCCGGCAAGGTCGGGAATGCGAATGGACGCAAGCGATTGCGCGAGTTCTGCCATGACGACTCCTCCTGAACGTCAGCCAATCATATGACGAAATATGCCCCGTCTTATCAGGCTCGGGGCCGGAAAGGCAATCACGATAAGGCCGACAAGAGGACGCTCAGTGCCGATCCCGTGAACAAATGAGGTGAAACGATCTGGCGCGGTGGCTTTGTCGCAGCTAATGAAGGTGCCAGAGGAGTCGGGCGCCTGGCTTCGTCACGATGAAGCGATGGCGACCGCAGCTTTCCACAACAAAGAGAGACCGAATCTATCATGAGCAAGAACAAGCTGATCCGTTTCGATGTCGCCGATGATCAGGCCGGCGGCCAGCGCCGTCCTTTCGCGAAAGCCGTGAGGGCCGGAGATTTCGTCTATGTCTCGGGCCAGGTACCGACCATCGGCGGCGAAATCGTGACCGGCAATATCGTCGCGCAGACCGAGCAGGTCATCGCCAACATCAGGGATGTTCTTGCCCTTGCCGATTGCACGCTTGAGCATGTGGTGAAGGTCAATGTCTGGCTTGATGATGCGCGCGATTTTTCGAGCTTCAACGCCGTGTTCGAGAAGCATTTCATCGATCACCCGCCGGCGCGCTCGACCGTTCAATCGCCGATGATGGTGGATGTGAAGATCGAGATGGACGTCGTCGCCTATAAGCCGCTCGACTGAGCGCCTCGCGGTAAGTCTGCTCGAGTTGAGCGACGCTGCCTTCACAGGGGATATTTCTGCTTCCCCGGCGATCGAGGAAGCCTTTACTGTGGCAGACGTTCGGTTAGACTCCGGTTACCTCGGCATTTTGCCGCGGTTTGTCCTGGAGGATTTCGATGATCAGACTGCTCGGACTTGCGATTTTTTCAACCTGCCTCGCCACCGGTGCGATGGCGGCCGAGGCCACATGCAAGGCACAGGCTGCCGACAAGAAGCTGGCGGGAGCTGCATTGACCAGTTTTAGCAACAAGTGCGCAAAGGATGCGGCAAGTTCATGCGACGCTCAGGCCGCCGCAAAGAAGCTCGCAGGTGCCGCCAAGACAAGCTTCGTCAAGAAGTGCACCGCCGATGCCGTCGGCGGCTGATCGCTGAATTCCAGCTTTGAGCAAACGCCCCGGTGCCGCTGGCCGCCGGGGTACTTTGTTCCGGCCATGGCCAGGAGCTGGCCATATCCGGTTCGCGCTGATGGCGGTTGCCATGCTTTCGTTCCCCGTTCGGGAGCGGAACTATATCATTGCCGACGGTAGGTGCCTTGCAGGGTCACACCATCGGCGAGATTGCACATGCCCGCCTGCGATACACGCCAGGTCTTTGCGCTGAGGCGATCGAGGCCGATCTTGCACGCGTCTCTGGAAAGCTCGGCATGTTCCTTCGTCAGTGGAACGACACCGTCGATGCCATCGGCATTGACATCGCCGGCTTCGGCCCCACGCGGGCCGACAAAGGTCGAGGAGAGCGAAACTGCGAGAAGACCGTCGACTGGACCGAAGATCGCAAGGTGACCCTCATTGCCGTCCGCGCTGTTCGACTGGAAATCCGTCGATGCGCTTCGTCCGCCCTTGGTCATCATGAGAGCGCCGATCCGGTCATCATAAGCCTGCCGGATGCATGCCGTATCGCTGCAGGACTGCACTGTCGTCATCCAGCGCCGTTGCCGTTCCCGGATCTTGTTCGCGTCGTCGCGCTTCAGCGCGGCAGCATAAAGATCGCTCACCATCGCGTCTCGAGCGAGCAGCGATTTGTCCTGGCAAATCATATGGTCGCCTGTCGAGCCAGGCTTCGCGCAATCGATCCCCGCAGCATCGACGGGCACGGCAAAAAGGCTGACGATAACCATCGCCGAGGCGGATCTCGAAATTCTCATGGGAACCCTCCAGTCTCCAACATCCGAGCTAATTATCGCCGGTCGCCGCTTCGTAAAGGCCATGTCGGCTGTGCGGCCAAATTATTCAGCCTTCCGCTTCCGGGGCAGGGAGCTCGAGCGGCTGCGGCAGCAGGACAAGAGCTGATTTCATCGCCGCAAGGCAGGTTATCTGCGCGCGTTCGGTTGGCTCTTGAACTCGATAGTGTGACATCTCATTTGAATAGTCACACTTCAACCTGTCGAACCGACAGCCTCCTGCTTCCCAACAGTTGCTGCCGTTCCTCTATGCGACGCGTCCGCGTCGGGGGAGTTTTCATGGGCTTCATTGATCGTGACATCCAGCCGTCATCCGATGCCGGGCTGCTGGATGCCTATTCGCAATCGGTATCGAGTGCCGTCGATCTCGTCGGGCCTGCCGTCAGCCGCATCGAGCGGTTGGGCGGTCGGGCCGGACACGGTTCGGGCTTTGCCATTTCGCCCGACGGCCTGGTCGTCACCAACAATCACGTCGTCGATGACGCCAGGGCCGTGCGCATCAAGACCCCGGAAGGGGCAACCGTCGAGGGCAGGGTACTGGGGCGCGATCCGGATACCGACCTTGCGCTCATCCGTGCCAACGACTGGCCGGGCAATTGGGCCAGACTTGGAGATTCCAAATCGCTGAAGCGGGGCCATATCGCGATTGCCATCGGCAATCCCCTTGGCTTCGAATGGACCGTCACCGCCGGCATCGTCTCGGCGCTGGGCCGCTCCATGCGCGCGGCGAGCGGGCGGCTGATGGAGGACATCATCCAGACCGATGCCGCCCTCAATCCCGGCAATTCCGGCGGTCCGCTGGTCTCTTCGGCCGGCGAAGTGATCGGCGTCAATACCGCCGTCATCCAGGGCGCGCAGAGCATCGCGTTTTCGGTCGCTTCCAACACCGCCAAGCATGTGGTGTCCGAAATCCTGCGTTTCGGCCATGTGCGGCGCGCCTATATCGGCATCGCCGCCGATACGGTCGAGCTGCATCGGCGCATCGCGCTCGAAGCTGGCGTCACACATTCGACGGCCGTGCGTCTGCGTCGTGTCGAGAAGGATAGTCCAGCCGAAAAAGGCGGCCTGCAGGAGGGGGACTATCTGCTTGCTATCGATGGACAAGCCGTATCCGGCATAGACGATGTGGTCCGGCTACTGGACGGCGACAAGATCGGCACCGAAATCGAGGTGTTGATCTTCAGCGTCGGCGGCCTGATCGAACGAAGGCAGGTCAAGCCTTCGGCGCGGCCCGCAATCTAACGAATAGTCCAGACCATAAAGACGGCGGCATCGCACTCGCGGCGCTGCCGTTCTTCTTTATCCTCTGCCGACAAGCGGCATCTTCGTCGCCATGACGGTCATGGAAAGAACGTTGGCGTCGAGCGGCAGGGTTGCCATGTAGACGACAGCGCGGGCGACGTGTTCTGCCGAGATCGTCGGCTCGGCTGCGGTCTCGCCGTTTGCCTGCAATATACCGCCACTCATCCTTGCCGTCATGTCGGTGGCGGCATTGCCGATATCGATCTGGCCGCAGGCGATATCGAAGGGACGGCCATCAAGCGCCGTCGATTTAGTCAGGCCGGTGATCGCGTGTTTTGTGGCCGTATAGGGTGCGGAATGCGGGCGCGGCGTTGTTGCGGAGATCGAGCCGTTGTTGATGATGCGACCGCCTTGCGGCACCTGTGCTTTCATCAGACGGAAGGCCTGCTGCGTGCACAGGAAGGCACCGGTCAGGTTCGCGCCGAGAATGGCGTTCCATTGCTCGAAGCTCAGCTCTTCCATCGGTACGGCTGGTAGGCCCATGCCGGCATTGTTGACCAAAAGGTCGAGGCGACCATAGCGACTATCAATGGCATCGAAAAGGCTTCGGACCGATGTGGGGTCGCTGACATCGGCTGCAATCGCAAGAAATTCCGCGCCGGTCTCCTCCGAAAGCTCGCGAGTCGCCTTTTCGAGAATGTCCGCCCTGCGTCCCGAGATGACGACCTTGAAGCCTTCCGAACCGAGCGCCTTGGCAATCGCTCGGCCGATGCCCGTGCCGCCGCCGGTCACCAGCGCGATTGCGTTCTCTATGTTGAATGACGCCTCCGTCATGCGACCCTCCCGCCCAGCTCGTCTTCAATATGCGCTTGCAGGATTTCGTCAAAGCTCTGTTCTGCCTTGAAGCCGAGATCGCTCGCGCGCTTGGCGTCGAACTGTGTCGCCCAGCCGGAAACGATGCGTTCGATGACCGGATCCGGCTCGCGGCGGATGAGGGCAACGGCTTTGTCGCCGCCGACACGGCGCAAGGCATCGATCTCATCGGAAACGAGCGCCGAAAGCCCGGGCATGGTGAGATTGCGCCGTGGCCCGACCTTCGCCGTATCAAGCGTTGCGGCGTGCACAAAGAACCCGACCGCTGCGCGCGGGCTTGCAAACCAGTGCCGCACGGTGTCGCTGACTGGCAGAATGGCTTGCCTGCCGACAAGCGGCTCGCGCAGGATGTTGGAGAAGAAACCGGAAGCGGCTTTGTTCGGAGCACCAGGCCGGACGCAGATGGTTGGCAGCCGGATGCCGATGCCATCGAAAATACCGCGACGCGAGTAATCGGCGAGCAGGAGTTCGGCAATTGCCTTTTGGGTGCCGTAGCTCGTCAGCGGCGCGGTCAGGAATTCGTCGCCGATGACCTCGGGGAAGGGGGTGCCGAACACGGCGATGGAAGAAGCGAAGATGACGCGCGGAGCGTAGGCGGATTTCAGGCCCTGCTGGCGAATGGCTTCGAAGAGCGCTCGCGTGCCATCGAGATTGACGGAGTAACCCTTGTCGAAATCGGCCTCTGCTTCGCCGGAGACGATGGCGGCGAGATGGAAGATCATATCCGGGCGATCTTCGATGAGCTTCTCCGCAACACCAGGGCTCGCAAGATCCATCGTTAGAGCTTTTGATACGGATTGAAGCGCTTCCGGCACCGGCGGCTGGAAGGCATCGACCAGCGTCAGGCGATCGATCGCCTTGCCGAGTACCTTCGGCTGGGCGGCAATGCGGTTGACGAGCTTGCGGCCAACCATGCCGGCAGCGCCCAGGATCAAAACATGCATATCGGATTTCCCTCCCAATAGGCTGACATCAGTGTTCGGGAGATTTCCCGAGTGAATCTCTTTAAAGGCCGCCCGACATCCTGGATGCCGGCCGTTCTCTCATTTGAATGCTTGCAGCCAGGCTAGCTCGGCTTCCGTCGTGGTGGCCGGCCGGTATTCCGCGCCGATCGGCCGGTCATATCCAAGCTTTTCCAGAAGCTGCAGAATGTGGCGGTAATCGATCTCCCCGTGGTCCGGTTCGCGTCGGTCCGGAACGGCGGCAATCTGAATATGGCCGATTTTCGCCATATGATCCTGCAGCCTGCGCGTCAGGTCGCCCTGCATGATCTGGATGTGATAGCAGTCGAACATCAGCTTGAGATTATCGGCACCGACCACAGCCATGATGTCGAGCGCCTGATCAGCCGTCTGCAGGAAGTAGCCTGGCGCATCGCGATAGTTGAGCGGCTCGATCAAGATGGTCGCCCCCACCTTGTCGGCGCGTTCGCAGGCATAACGCAGATTGGCGATGAAGGTGGCCTGGGCCCCGTCGCCTGTCGCCTTGCCGGCCATCACATGCACATTTTGCGCGCCGATGATGGCCGCGTAATCGATCGCCTGATCGATGAGGCCACGCGCTTCGTCCTCACGGCCCGGAATGGCGGCAAGCCCGTTGTCGCCTGCCGCGACATTGCCGCGAGCGGTATTGAGGCCGAGTATGGGAAGGCCAGTTTCCTCCAGCGCCTGGCGTACGGCTTCGGCGGGTGTGTCATAGGGGTAGTGGCACTCCACCGCATCGAAGCCGGCGGCTTTGGCAGCGCGGATGGCGTCGGGAAGGGAAAGCTCCTGCCACAGGAATCCCAGATTGGCGGAAAAGCGCGTCATCTTCAGTCCCACTCCACGTCATATGTGCGAACGAGATCGGCGATCTGCGCATCCGTCAGCAGCGAAGGGTTGGTCCCACGGGTCAAGATGGCAAGCTTTGCCGTTTCTTCCAATTCCTCTATCGCATAGACCGCCGCCTCGAGATCCTTGGCTGAAACGACGGGGCCGTGTGCCGCCAGCATCACGGCACTGCGCTTGCCGGCAAGGCCGCGAATGGCATCGCCCATGGCCGGATCGCCCGGCATGAAATAAGGCAGCAGCTTCACCTTGCCGAGCTTCATGATCGAATAGGCCGTCAAGGGCGGCAGCATGTTGTCGGCATCGATGCCGGGCAGGATCGAGAGCGCAACCGAATGGCTGGAGTGGAGATGGACGACGGCGCCGGTCTTTTTCGGTCGCGTCTCATAGAAAGCGGCATGCAGCGGCATTTCCTTGGTCGGCTTGTCGCCGCCGATCAAGCGTCCTTTGTCATCGAAGAGAGAGAGGCGAGTGGGGTCGAGGCGCCCGAAGGAGCTGCCGGTCGGTGTCACCAACAGCCGCCCGTCGCCGAGGCGTGCGGAAATATTGCCGGAGGAGCCGGCGGTCAGGCCGCGATCGTAGAGCGATTTCGCCATTATGCATATGTGTTCGCGCAGGTCTGCTTCTTCGCTCATGCCGTCTCCAATCGATCAAAGGCTTCGGAGAAGAAGGTTTCGCTACCGAAGTTGCCCGATTTCAAGGCAAGCGCAATCGTCTCCCCACCGATGGTCGCGAAGGTCCAGGGGACGCCTGGCGCTATTTCCCGCCCGATGGCCAGATGGGTAACGCCGAGCGCCTGCGTGATCGCTCCGGATGTCTCTCCGCCGGCGACAACGAAGCGACGCGTGCCGTGACGGAAGGCCTCGCGGGCGATCTCGGAAAGGGCCGCTTCGACCACCTGGCCGGCCTTCTCGCGGCCTAACTTTTCCTGAGCTTGTCGCACGTCATCGGGCTCGGCGGTGGCATATATGAGCTTCGGCGCATCTGGAGACTGTTGCCGCAGCCATTCCAGCGCAGCCCCGGCGCCGTCCTGTGCAAGCGCGATCGGATCGAGCCGCAGGCTGGCGACCTTACCGGCATAGTTGGCGACCTGCCGGCGCGTCATGGCGGAGCAGCTGCCGGAGAGCACGATCGAACCGCCAGTGACCTTTGGCAGCGCCTGCCGATGTTCGGAAAGGCTGGCAAGACCCTGCTGGATGTAGAATTGCGGAAGCTGGCCGGCAATCGCACTGCCGCCCGTCAGCAGCGGCATGTCGAAGGATGCCGCGGCGATCGTACGGAGATCATCGTCGCAAACGGCATCGATAATCACATGCCGGATGCCGTCGCTGCTCAGTTGCGCCAATTTTGCTCTGAGTGCCGTCGGGCCTTTCGAGACGATATTGCGGTTGGCAAGGCCGACTGCACCGGCCACTTGCGGCGTCAGAAGCCGCATAAGGCCCGAATCGCGCATCGGTGTCAGCGGATGGTCCTTCATCGGGCTTTCCGACAAGAGCTGCTCGCCGACGAAGAGATGGCCCATGAAGACGCTGCGGCCATTTTCCGGAAAGGCCGGGCAGTAGATCGTCTGGGCTGTGTTCATCTCCGTTATCAGCATGTCCGCGACCGGGCCGATATTGCCTTCGGCTGTGCTGTCGAATGTCGAGCAATATTTCCAGAAGAAACGGCTCGCTCCGGCGGCCTTCAGCCAGTCGAACGCTTGCCGGGCTTGTTCCACGGCGATATCGACCGGCGACGTCCGGCATTTGAGGGCTATGACCTCGAAAGCGGCTGTCTCGTTCGGATCGCGCTTTTCCTGCGGAATGCCGATCCGCAAGGCGACAGGCAATCCGCTGCGTGCCAGCAGCGCGGCAAGATCGGTCGCCCCGGTAAAATCATCCGCGATGCAGCCAAGCAGAAGCGTCATGGCCTAGTCCTTCGCGCCGGGCAGGCTGGCGCCGCTCTTGGCGGCCAGGATCTTCGCAACCGCGGCATCGTCTTCAAGGCCGAGACCCGCTTCCGATGCCTCGACGAAGAGGTTAAGAGCCGCCGCGGCGAGCGGCGTCACGGCCCCGGCTTTGCCGGCCTCCGATGTGACGATGCCGAGGTCCTTGACGAAGATATTGACCGCCGAGCGTGGCGTATAGTCGCCCGATACGATGTGTTCGCCGCGGTTTTCGAACATCCAGGACGAGCCGGCGGACACGCAGATTACGTCATAGAGCGTCTTCAGATCGATACCGGCCTTGGCGGCAAGCGTCATGGCTTCGGCTGTCGCGGCAATGTGCACGCCGGCCAGCAATTGATTGATCATCTTGACCTGTGAACCGGCGCCGGCACTCTCGCCGAGCCGGAAAACCTTGGCGGAGATGGCGTCGAGCACCGTGGAGGCTCGTTCAAACGCTTCTGGAGAGCCGGACGCCATGACGGTGATCTCACCCGAAAGCGCGCGGACATGACCGCCGGAGACGGGAGCGTCGATGACGAGCATGCCCGATGCTTCGAGCCTTTCGGCGATGGCCGTCGTGGCACTCGGAGCCATGGTGGTGCAGAGCAGAAATACGCTCGGGGCCCGCGCGGTTTCCAAAGCGCCGTCCTGCCCGAAAAGCACGTCTTCGACCTGCTTGCTGTTGACGACATAGATGAGGATCACGTCCGCCTCTTTTGCCGCGGCCGCCGGCGTCGTGCAGGGCGTGCCGCCGTTTTCGGCAAAGCGGGTGAGAACCTCGCTGCGGACATCGCAGCCCCTGACGGCAAAGCCTGCCTTGAGAAGGGATAGGGCAGCGCCCCAACCCATGGACCCCAGGCCGATAACGGCCGCCTTCTTCGTCTGCTGCATGGCGTTACCCTGTGGCCTCAATTATGTTACCGATACCGGTACCGATAACAAGCCTCAATTTGCCGCCGGTTGTCAATAGGTGGCCGTTTGCCTTTTCCAGGAAACATTCTATGAAGAAGAGCGGCAATGTGCCAGCCGCCATGGTTCATCGAGGGTTGCTTCGGGATGCGCAAACCCACTCTGGAAGAAGTCGCGATCAAAGCGGGCGTCAGCAAGATGACGGCTTCGCGCGCCCTGCGTGGCGTCGCCGACGTCTCCAGTGAGACGCGCGACAGGGTGATCGAAGCGGCAACGCGGATGAATTACGTCGGCAACAGGCTTGCGCTTTCGTTGTCCTCGCAGCGCACCAACTTGGTCGCGGTCGTCGTCCCCAGCATGTCGAACATCGTTTTTCCGGAGGTGCTTGCCGGCATTTCCGCCGGGCTGGACGGTTCGGGCATGCAGGCCGTGTTCGGCATATCCGACTATGACGTGGCCAAGGAGCGCGAGATCATCCGCGACATGCTTTCCTGGCAGCCTTGCGCGATGATCGTCACCGGGCTCGATCAGCCGGAGGAGACGGTGGAGCTGCTCCGCCATGCCGATATTCCGGTCATCCAGCTCATGGATCTCGATGGCACGCCGATTGATTTCAACGTCGGCCTGTCGCATGGCGCGGCGGGAGAGGATATGGCCGAAGCGCTGATCGCGGCCGGGCGAAGGCGGTTCGGCTATGTCGGCAGTGCTTTGGCAAGGGACCTGCGCGCTGGCAAGCGCAAGGCAGGCTTTGAACGCGTGCTTCGCACGCATGGTCTGCGCTTTGCCGAGCAGCGGATCGATGATGCCTTCTCGTCGATTGCGCTTGGGAAACAGCTGACGGCTGCGATGCTTGCGACCGTGCCGGATCTCGATTGCATCTACTACTCCAACGACGATATGGCGAGCGGCGGATTGTTCGCCTGCATGGAGCTGGGCATTGCAGTTCCCCAGAAGATCCTGATTGCCGGCTTCAACGGTTTGGATCTGGTCGCCTCCTTGCCGGCACCGATCGCGACGTCCCGTTCGCCTAGGCGCGCTATCGGCGAGGCTGCGGCGCGATTGGTGCGCCAAGCGGTCGTGCCAGACCGGGATGCGACGCAAAAAACGATAGTCTTCAAGCCGACAATCGTGGGAATCGATGGTTGTGAAGCTGCTGGCCCCGTTTCTTAATTCTTCGGCGGTGTTCAGGCAGCGTTCAGACGGCTCGACATATCTGTGCCCATCCAAAAGGCAGGAAATGGGGGTAAGGAAATGTTCGAACGTTTGCTACGAGTGTCGCATGTCGCCGTTGTCGGGCTGACCGCGCTGCAGTTGATGGCCTCGGCTGCTTCGGCGCAATATTATGGTGGCGACGACGGCTACGCACCGCCACCTTGGCAGCGCGACCAGGGTCGGGACTGGAGAGGGCCGCAGCGAGGCTGGGAACGCGACCGTGAGCGGGATTGGGGTCGCGACCGGGGTTGCGATCGGCGCGAACTCATGCGGGCAGCTCGTGCGGAGGGCTTCCGCCGTATCGATTCGATTGACAGCAACGGGCGTCGCATCGTCGTTCGTGGCTGGAACGATGGCGGCCCCGACCGCATGGTTTTTGCCAACCGGCGCGGTTGCCCGGTTATCGATTGAGGCAATGGGCATCAAGCATGCCGCGCGAGATTGTGCCGCGGTTTGCTATCGCGATTTATGAAAGATCGCGGCACGGAAGCCGAATGCGAAACGGCTTCCGTGCCGCTTGCGCAATGCGCATCGGTGTGCCTGGCTGAGAAGACGCGACGGCGCCGCTGCTGGCTTTGCCGCAGCCCCGCCCTTGTATTCAGGCGACGACGCGTTTCGTTTTCGCAGGGGCTATGCCGTGCGGATGGGGTGCGGCATGAATGAAACATCCCATGGCCAAAACCGTGCCGCCGGCGGTTCGCTTTCTATCGAGCGTTTCCGTCGGCGGCATGCTGAAGAGTTGCTGCTAACCGTCCGTGCTCACCCCTGCGGAGCACGGACGGACACGCAACACTATTTTTCGGCAACTCTTCCAGCGAGCGCCATGACATAGTCATCGGCGATATCGGCCAAGGTCAAAGCAACTTCCGGTTCGTTCCAGCCAGCCGTCAGTGCCATCTGCACGAAATTGCGAAAGGCAACTTCGAGGACTTCTTCGCGCTGGACTGCCCGGAACGCATCATCGGCGGGATGGTGAGGCCTGCTGATCTCTATTGTCTGGCGTGTAGATACCATTGCTGTGTTCCCTAAGACTTGCCCCGGTGGACGCAGGGTACATTTGCTAAACACCAGGGCTCTGGTGCAAAAATCACTATTCCCCTTCATTTTTAATGAGTTACACGCCATATGTCGTTAGCCGTGCATCCGGAAACTTGCAGCAGCGTCCATTTTCGCACTTGCTGAAGTGCGGTCTTGCGTCTTGTGCGCGGATTGGCGGCAGGGCAGGCATCGTGGTCCTGCCGTAAGCAGTGGCGCCAGCGCTTGGCCGCGCCGGAGCAAATTTCGCCGTCTCTAATTATAATAGCCGAGCGTCTTCAGCCATTCATCGAAGGAATGGGCGTTGTCGGACGAGGCCGGCGACACGATCTGTCCGAGGTAGCGTGGAATGGTGAGGTTCCTTGCCTCGCGAGGACTGTAGCCAAATTCCTTGCTGAATGCGCGGCTGAAATGTGCCGCCGACGAAAATCCGACAGCATAGGCGATATCGACGATCTGCTCCCGGTTGGCGGGATCACTGAGCGCGGCATGAGCAGACAGGAGGCGGCGCCGCTGAATATAATGATGCACGCCGCCATACTGTTCGAAGATCTGGTAGAGGCGGGTACGGGATACGCCGAGCTCGCGGCATATCCGCTCTACCGTCAGATCGCCTGAAATGAGATTGCCTTCGACGAAGCGCCGCACGCGTTCGGTCAAAGCAAGGGCGCTGTGCTGGTCCACGCCGGTCGACTGTGCCGCCGATGTCGAAACCGAAGCCACGATCATGTTGCGCACCGTTTGAACGACATACGGCAGATCCGTGGCTGCAAGGCGCGGGAGATTGGCCTCCACGTTATCGAGATACTCGATCAGCATCCGGGTGAAGACCCCGGAAAGGGCGCTATTGTTTTCGATCTCGGCCGCAGCGGGGACATCGAGCAGCAATGCGCGCGGAAGAAAGAGCGAGAGAGACTTCGCCTCGGTCGAGCGTCCTCGGAAAGGATACCCCAGAGATCGCAGTTCCACCTTGCCCGGCTCCCCGTCCAGGACATGTCCATCGACCTCAGTCCACGTGCGGCCGCTGCGCAGCACCGAAATGTGCCAGTGATCGATATGATTGCCTTTTACTTTCGCTTGCGAGCGCATGTAGCTATGCGGTGGAGCGTCCTGGCGAACGATCAGCATGCCACCGAGATTCCAGGCGACATGGTCGGCCGGAAATCCGGCTTCCTGCGGGATATTGTCCGGCAGCCGGACGTCGGCCAAAGGGGCGACATAGGATTGCCATGCGGCAAATTGCGCCGCCGGTTCAAGGTCGCGCGTGGAAAATTGCAGCGGCTGCAGAGCCGGTGGCGGCAGCGGTTCGTCGGCCGCAGCTCTTTCGGGCCGCGGAAAACGTCGCCGCTCCGCCCAAGAGGGCTTCCGTTCCTTGCGCCATGGCTGGTCGTTCGCCTCGACCGACGCAGATTCGGCGTGTTCTTCGCGTCGCAAATCAGACAATCCGGCCTCCTCGAATGTCGCCGGGATAAAACAAGATCATTGCCGTCAACTGTTTATCCGCGACTCAAGCAGTCACCAATCTTCCCCGCGGTGATTAAATAGCATTCCAAGCCTGTTCCGGGCTGTCTTTCCCTGACGGCGACCCATTGCAATTCTGCCGTATCCCGAACTCTTTCATGACACCAAGACTTTCATTTGCTGCGCATTTTCGAAAAGGCAAGTCTTGCGGGTCGTCAACCTCATATTCCCGCGGCAATTGCTTGAAAATATGGCAGTGAACCTGAGCCGGAGGCTTGCCATCATGCGAAATTCCTTTCCATTTGGTTGCGGCTCTCGGACAAAGCAGACAAGGCTTGGCGCGGCTCAGCCGCTATCATATTTTCGCGAGGTTCTTTATGAGCACGTCCTGCGAGGACTAATTCCGCTCTTCGCAGACCCCATACGTGGTTTGCATTTGCCCATCCCGCCAAGCTCGTCTATGCGGATATCAACTGCAGTTTTGGAATGAGATATGACTGAATCCTCGATAATCCCGGTCTTTGATGGCCACAACGACGTGCTGCTCCGGCTGCGCCGCGGCGGCTCGAATCCCGTCAGCGCGTTCTTGAATGGCGAAGCTGCCGGGCATATCGATTTGCCCCGCGCGCGTCGTGGCGGCCTGGCCGGCGGGCTCTGTGCCATATTCATCCCGTCACCGGATCAGCCGAAGGCAGAAAACGCCGATTTTGCAACGCCTGCCCAGCCCGATGCGCTGAACGAAACGCTGGCCATGGCCCGGCTTCTTTTTGCAATCGAAGCCCAGTCCGAGGGCGCGGTGAAGGTTTGCCGTTCGGCGACCGACATCAAACGATCGATCGCCGCGGGCCAGTTCGCGGCCGTATTCCATGTCGAGGGTGCCGAGGCAGTCGCGGCCGATCTGGATGCGCTTTATGTCCTTCACGAAGCGGGTCTGCGCACGCTCGGGCCGGTGTGGAGCCGCCCGAACGTCTTTGCCTACGGTGTGCCTTTCCGCTTCCCCTCGGCGCCGGATATCGGCCCGGGCCTGACCGAGGCCGGCAAGGACCTGATCCGCGCCTGCAACGAGCTCAAGATCATGATCGATCTCTCGCATATGAACGAGCAGGGATTTTGGGATATCGCGAAACTGTCGAATGCGCCGCTGGTCGCCTCGCATTCGAACGCGCACGCGCTTTCCCCGCATAGCCGCAACCTGACCGACAAGCAGCTTGACGCGATCCGCGATACCGGCGGTCTGGTCGGCATCAATTTTGGCGTGCTGTTCCTGCGGGACGATGGCGTGAGGAATACGGATACGCCGCTCGATCTCCTCGTCCGTCATGTCGCCTATATTGCCGAGCGGATCGGTGTCGAGCATGTGGCCCTTGGTTCCGATTTCGACGGCACGACCATTCCGCAGTCGCTTGGCGATGCCAGTGGCCTGCCGAAGCTGATCGATGCCCTGCGCGCGCATGGGTTCGACGACCAGGCGCTCGCAAAAATAGCCCATCAAAACTGGATTCGTGTCCTCGGACAGACCTGGGGCGGCTGACGCGAGGCTTCGTTTTTGCCGTAGGTGGGTAAACGGCCAGCTCCGTCATCGCGAAGCCATTGCAGATGCGCGGCCCGATCCCATTCATTGTCTGAGGCTTATCCCACGCGTCTCGACGGCGTGACAGCTTCCCCGAGATTGCGATATCCGCTCGCCGGATGCGGTGCGGCGAGCCGTGGGCCGCTGCCGCCGAGCTTCTCGCGCAAAGTGCCCGCGCGGTACTCGGTCTTGTAGGCGCCGCGCTTCTGCAATTCCGGCACCAGAAGATCGACGGCATCTTCGAAGCTCTCAGGCGTGACCGCATAGGCGAGATTGAATCCATCGACATCCGTATCCTCGATCCATTCCTGCATGAGGTCCGCAACGGTCTGGGGCGAGCCGACAAAGACCGGACCGAAGCCCCCGATGCCGACCCAATCCGCCATCTCGCGCACCGTCCATTCCTTGCCGGGATCGATTGTCGTGAAGGTCTCGACGGCGGATTGCACCGCGTTTGTATGGCGGTGGCGAAGCACTTCGTCGGGAGAGAACTGGCCGAAATCGATACCGGTCCAGCCCGAGATCAGCGCCTGCGCGCCTTCGAGGGAAACATATTGGCGATATTCGTTGAACTTGCGCTGCGCCTCGGCATCGGTTTCGCCGAGGATGACGGTCTGGAGATTGAAGGACAGAATTTCGCGGGGATTGCGGCCGACGCGCTCCGCTGCCTCGCGAACATTGGCGACATAGCGTTTCAAGACCGCTTTTGAGGGCGCTGCCACGAAGATGCACTCGGCATGTGCGCCGGCGAAATCCTTGCCGCGACTGGAGGCGCCTGCCTGATAGAGCACGGGCGTACGCTGCGGCGACGGCTCGCAGAGATGAATGCCGGGAACACTGAAATGCTTGCCGGAATGGCGGATCGGATGCACCTTTTCCGGTCTCGTAAAGGTGCCGCTCTCGCGGTCGCGAATGACGGCGTCGTCCTCCCAGCTGCCTTCCCACAGCTTGTAGCAGACTTCGAGATATTCCTCTGCCAGTGCATAGCGATCGTCATGCTGCGTCTGGGCCGACTGGCCGATGTTGAGAGCGCCGCTGTTCAAATAGGAGGTCACGATGTTCCAGCCGACGCGTCCCTTCGTCAGATGATCGAGCGTCGAGATGCGCCGCGCGAAGGTATAGGGATGCTCGAAGGAGAGCGAGGCGGTCAGCCCGAAGCCGAGATGCTCCGTCTCATAGGCCATGGTCGGGATGAGCTGCAGCGGGTCGTTGACCGGCACCTGCGCCGAATGGCGCAATGCAGCATCGACATTGCCGTTCAGCACGTCATAGACCCCGAGCACATCGGCGATGAAGAGCCCGTCGAACTTGCCGCGCTCCAGTGTCTTTGCCAGATGAACCCAATAGTCGAGATCCTTGTAGGTCCAGGATTTGTCGCGCGGATGGCGCCACAGGCCCGGTGACTGGTGTCCGACGCAATTCATGTCGAAGGCGTTGAGCCTGATTTGGCGTGTCATCTTGCTGTTCCTGCGGTTGTATCGTTCGGCCGGCGCTCAGGCGCCGGCGGCTTTCTTGTTGACGAAGCTGAAGGCGAGCACGGCAAAGATCAGCAGACCGGTGCCGACCTGCTGCCAATAGAAGTTCAAGCCTGTCAACAGCAGGCCATTGGCGACGATGCTCAAAAGCAGGACGCCAAGTACTGTGCCGGCGACGTTTGGCCGCCCTAACGGCGAGAAAGTCGTGCCGATGAAAGTGGCGCCGATGGCGTTCAGCATGAAGCCGTTGCCGGAGGAGGGGATGTAGACAGTCACCGTCGCCGTCAGGATCAGCCCGGCGAAAGCGGCGATGGTGCTTGCAAGAATGAAGGTGGCGGCCACATGTTTTGCCAGTGCGATCCCCGAATAGCGCACCGTGCGCGGCTGGATGCCGATGGCAAGGACGACGCGGCCGAAGCGCGTGCGTGCAAATAACAGCGCTGCGCCTGCGATGATCACGGCTGCGATCAAAAGCGGTATGGGAATGTTGCCGAGCGTTCCATGACCGATAAGGCGGAACGCGGCAGGGATGCCTGACGGCCGCAAATAAACCGGATTGCCGCCATCCGTCAGCAGTTGCTGAAGGCTGCGGCCGATGAACAGCGTCCCAAGTGTGGCGAGGAACGGCGACACGCCGATCCCCGAAATCAGTACCGCATTGAATGCGCCGACCAGCGCACCGGCAGCAAGGCCCGCCAGCGCCGCCAGCGGCACGGGCAGGCCTGCCAAGATGCCGGAGACGAAGGCAAAGCTTGCGAAATCGACAGCCGTCCCGACGGAAAGGTCGATACCGCCGGCGGCAACGGCGAAGGTCATGGCGATCGACACGATCGCCAGCAGCGTGAAATTGTTGACGAGAATGCTCTGCAGGTTGCCGGCACTCAGGAATGTCGGCGCCAAGGTCGCAAACAGCGAGAAAACGACGACAAGGGCGAAGATCAGCCCATAGCGTGCGAGGCCGGTAAAGGACCGTGTCGGGGCGATGGCCGTGGTCATGGGGTCAGATCTCCCGTTTGCGAAGCAGGGTGGTGGCCGAGACCACGACGAGGATCAGGAGGCCCTGAACGCCGCTGACTAGTGTGCTGGGCAGGTTGAGCAGCTGAAAACCATTGATGAGGAAGCCGACGAACAGCGTGGAGATCAGCGTGCCGCCGATAGTGGGCACGAGCCGGCGCGAAAAGACCGAGCCGAGCAATGCGGTGACGACGACGGGAAGCAGCATCTCGCCCGAACCGGTGGTGCTGCCGCTGAGATAGGCGACCGAGAGGATGCCGGCAACTCCGCCGCAGAACCCGCTGGCGACGAAAGCGCCGGCGATGAGGCTCTTCACCCGCAATCCGGCCGCCCGTGCGGCCTCCGGAAACTCCCCGATAGCATAGAGCCTCAAGCCGAGCGGAGTAAATTGCACGATGGCCATAACGATGACGGTAAAGCCGATCAGCACGTAGGCGAGGATGGGAATCCCAAAGCCGTCCGAGGATGAAAGGAGCGAGAGCACGTCGGTCGAGGCGGGAAGGACCGTATTCTGCGTTAAGACCAGTTCCAGCCCGGAGACGACATTCATCACCGCAAGGGTCGCCAGCAGCGGTACGATGCCTGCAAGGACGATCGCCAGCGCATTGACGACGCCGATTGCAAGGCCGGTGGCCAGTGCGCCCGCTGCGGCGACCGTATCGCCGAAGCCGAGCTGGATAAGGGTTGCATAGACGGCAGCGCTCAGCCCCATATTGGCCGAAAGCGAAAGGTCGATGCCCCCGGTGACGAGATTGGAGCCGCCGGCGATCAGAACGATCGTCAGGCCGATGGCGAGAACGCCTGAGATAGCCGATTGTCCGAGCACATTGCCGATATTGCCGACCGTCAGGAAATAGGGGGCGGTCGATGCGAAAATGACAAGTATGGCTAAAAAGGCAAGGAGCGAACTGAACCGCAAGGCCGTGGCCGCAAGCTTGCCACTGGTTGGCAGCGCAGGCGCTTTCCTATCGTCAGGCAGGGAAGCAAACTGAACATCAGCCGACATGGCGCAATCCTTCCAGGGTGCCGGTCGATGCCGACAGCACTTCGTCCGTTGTGGTCTCGGAGGAGATCAGTTCGCGCGTCACACGGCCTCGGAACAGCACGAGGACCCTGTCGGTAATGCCCACAAGCTCCTGAAGATCCGAAGACAGCACGATTACGCCGGCACCGCGGGCGGCAAGTTCACCGATCAGTGAGTAGATTTCGACTTTCGAGCCGATGTCGACGCCGACGGTCGGTTCATCCAGCAGATAGATTTCCGACCTGCGGCTCAGCCATTTGGCGATCGCCACCTTCTGTTGGTTGCCGCCCGAGAGAGTTCGCACCAGCGCCTCGCGGCCAGCCGTCTTGATCTGCAGCCGCTTGATCAGCTCGTCGGTGTCAGCGCCTTCTCGTTTTCTGTTGAGAAAGCCGAAGCGCGTATAGCGGCCAAGGCTCGACAGCGTGATGTTTTCACGCACGCTGAGCTCCAGACCTACGCCGTGGCCACGCCGGTCCTCTGGCACCAATGCAATCTGACGGTCGACGGCTTCGACGGGGTTGCGTGGCCTCAGGCCGTGGGCATCGACATCGATCGCTCCGCTCGTTGCCGTCTGCAGTCCGAACAGGGTACGAACGAGGTCCTTTGCCCCGGAGCCGAGCAATCCCGTAATGCCGAGGATCTCGCCGCGATGCAGTGAGAAGCTGACGTCATGGAAGCTGCCTGTTGCCGAGAGGTTCTTGACCTTGAGGATTTCCCTGCCGAGTTCGATCTGCCGTTTGGGGAACATGTCGGCGATATCGCGTTCGACCATCAGGCTGGCAATCTTGCCTGCCGAGATTTCGCTTGCCCTCAGAGAAGCAACGTCGACACCATTGCGCAGAACGGTAACATCGTCGCACAAGGCTTCGATTTCGGCGAGATAATGCGAGATGTAGACGATGGTCACGCCTTCGCTGCGCAGACGGCGGATCAGGCGGAACAATATTTCCGCCTCCTGCCGCACCAGCGCCGCCGTCGGTTCGTCGAAGACGAGGATCTTCGGCTTGTGCAGCAATGCGCGGGTGATTTGCACGATCTGCCGCTCCGCCGTCGAAAGCTCGCTGATCAGCGCGTTCTTCGGCAGATCCACGCCGAAATAATTGGCAAGGAGTTCCGCGGCTCGCCGTTGCATGGAGCCGCGATCAAGCAAGGGTGTCTTGCCGAGGCAAATTTCGCGGCCAAGAAAAAGAGACTCTCCAACCGTAAATGTCGGAACAAGCAGCCGATCCTGGTGAATGAAGTGAATGCCGAGCTCTTCGCATAAATGCGGCGTCAAACGGTCATAGACTCGCCCCTCGATTTCGATGCGGCCCTCATCCGGGGTGTGCAGACCGGCCAGAAGCTTAATCAGCGTGGATTTGCCGGCGCCATTCTGTCCGACAAGTCCGTGGACGGTGCCGCGCTTGACGGCAAGCGACGCTCCGGCGAGCGCCTGGGCGCCGCCGAAGCGTTTAACGACGCCGTCGAAACGCAGGATAGGCACGCTGCCCGCTTTGGTCGCCTGCTCGGTTACGGTCATGAAAAAGCCCTTCGCATTGGGGGCGACGCGGCGCGGCCCGCATCGCCTGTTTGCCGATCAATCGATACCGAGTGTCTTGATCACATCGGCGACGTTGTGTTTGTTCGCCAGCAGGGCAGGGACGTAGGTTTCACGCGGCAGCGTCTGCCCCGCAAGCAGCTTGGCGACATTGCGGATGGCGGTACGGCCGATTTCCGCGGGCTGCTGGGCGGCATCCGCACCTGCCGGCGAATTGGGATCGGCAACGAGCTGCAGCACTTCCGGGCTGCCATCGACGCCGTAGGTGCGGATCTCGGTGCGGCCGGCGGCAGCCAGAGCCTGCGTGGCGCCGAGCTGCGGAATATCCCAGGCGGACCAGACCGCCTTGATCGAGCCCTTCTCAGGATATTTGTTGAGGATCGCGGTGATCTGGGCGAATGCGTCCTGAACCGTGTTGGGAATGACATCCCGAAGCTCCGGCTGAATGATCTTCACCTTCGGGAAATATTTGACGACATTGACGAGCTGGTCGTAGCGGATTGCGCAGGGCGTCACGCCATAAAAGCCGTTGAAGACGATGACATTGCCTTCGCCGCCGATGTCGGAGACGAGCTGCAGCGCCAGGTCCTTGCCGATGCCCCAATTGTCCGAGGTGGTGTTGTTGAGCGAGTTGGTCGAGCCGACATCGACCGTCAAGACGGGAATACCGGCATCGCGGGCCTTTTTCAGCCAGGGATCGATGACGCTCAGCGTGCCGAGGATCTGGACGATAGCGTCCGGTTTCTGCGCGATCAGCGTCTGCAGTTGCGACACCAGCTTGCCGTCATTGCGGCCGGCATCGACAGCGATTGGCGTGCCGCCCAGACGCTTCACTTCGTCGATCTGGGCATTGTAGGCCTGCAGATCGAAATAGTGGTCGGTTCCGGTCGCGCTGATGGCGATCCGCTTGCCTTTCAGCGACAATGCATCGTCGGCAGCTGCCGCGGTTTTCGACAGGATGCTCGATGCCGCGAGCGCGGTTCCGGCGACTGCCGTCAGTTTAAGAATATCCCGGCGTCCGAGGCCGGTCGTCTGTCCCTTGGTCATGAAAGCATTCTCTCCACCAATTCATAAATGCGAATAGATTACAAAATAGATAGATTTAAAGATTTGCGGAGAAACGTTTTTCCAAAACGGGAGCGCAAGTGGAAATTTCCATGATGCCGCCTCTCAATTGGCACATTGGGTTTTGCCGTCATGCAGGCTATCGCCGATGGAGGCCCGGCCTATAGCTATGGCGCCGAGCGTGCGCCGTCCCCGGGCAAGTCCTTGCCGCCAACCATTCCGCAGGCGAACAAAGAATCTCAGAAGGCGGCCAAAATCGAATGATTAAATCTACTAAAAACATAGAGTTTATATCTAATAATCATATGCGCCGCAGGCTTATCGCCCGTCAGACGGCGCTTCCGATTGATCGTTAAGGATCGCGATGATGAAATTGATCACACGGCTTGCCTTGTCGGCGGTTGCCCCACTTCTTCTGACCCAGGCGGCGCTCGCTGGCGGTGTGAAGGGAGCGCCTCCTCCCTTTGACAAAGGTGGCGTTAAGGTTGCCCTGGTCAGCTACATCTCCGCCGGCGATTTCTTCCAGGCCTATCAGGCCGGCGCGGCAGCGCAGGCCAAGGCGCTCTCCATCGATCTGCGCGTTTTCCCCGGCCGTCAGGATGCCGCCGCGCAGCGCGAACAGATCCTCCAGGCGATCAATCTCGGCGTCTCCGCCATCGTCATCGATCACGGCCTGCCGGAATCGCTCGGTGACGTGGTCCAGCAGGCGCTGGACAAGGGCGTCAAGGTCGTTGCTTTCGACGTCAATCTCAACAATCCGAAGATCCCGCAGGTCGAGCAGAGCGATCACGAGCTTGCCGATCTCGCCTTGAAGC